>DATMHB010000034.1:0-9128 GCA_035555175.1 Flavisolibacter sp.
TTGTCAATACCCATTCCAAAGGCATTCGTGCACGCCATCACCCTCACTTTATTTTCAACCAAGTCCTTTTGTCTTTCATTGCGCTGTTCCTGCGTAAGCCCTGCATGGTAATTGCCCGCTGATATACCATGCATCTGAAGCAGCTTCATGATCTCCTGCGTGCGTTTGCGGCTCCGGCAATACACGATGGCAGTACCCTGCACCTTGCTCACAATATCGATCAGCTTTGCCAATTTGGAATCGACCTTAAATGCGCTATAGGAAAGATTCCTGCGCTCGAATGAAGGCCGGAAAATATTCTGACCGGCAAATTGCAGCTTCTCACAAATATCCTTTTGAACTTCTTCGGTGGCGGATGCAGTGAGGGCGAGAACAGGTACATCCGGCAGTTCATTCCGGAGCGAGGCGATGCGCAGGTACGAAGGCCTGAAGTCGTAACCCCACTGTGAAATACAGTGTGCTTCATCGACTGCAATGAGATTTACATTCAGCGCTGGTAAATATTCAAGGAACAAAGATGTTTCGAGTCTTTCCGGTGAAACATAAAGGAATTTGAAATAATCATGCATGGCGTTCTTCAGTGTTTGCACAACGTCGGCTCTCTTCATACCCGAATGTATCAATAGCGCGGGAATATTTCTTTTTTTCAGATGATCCACCTGATCTTTCATCAGGGCGATCAGCGGTGAGACCACAAGGCAGATGCCATCGGTTGAGAGGGCAGGCACCTGGAAGCAAATCGACTTGCCGCCACCGGTTGGCAAAATGGCAAGCGTATCCTTTCCTGAAAGAATGGACGCAATGATCTCGGCTTGTAATGGACGGAAATTTTCATGACCCCAATAACGCTTCAGTATGCCATGCACATCAGCCATACCGCAATGTTAGAACTTTAGACCTTATCGAGCAATTCAAAACAGGATCTTGAAAGACCGGAAACGAGTTCAGAATCTTCTTTTGTTGTGAGTCCAAGCTCAACGAGGATATCAGTAC
Organism: Flavisolibacter sp.; assembly: GCA_035555175.1. GTDB lineage: Bacteria > Bacteroidota > Bacteroidia > Chitinophagales > Chitinophagaceae > Flavisolibacter. The sequence continues at coordinate 994 of DATMHB010000034.1, forward strand.
CGGCATCAATGATAACAAGGGCGTTTTTCGCGGCCTTGATAAATTTTTTTCTCTTTTTTGATTTGAGGAAAATCCCTTGTGCAATATTCATGTGGAGGTTAAGAGCAGCCGTGCGGATGTAGCGGGTAAAATTCGTTTTTTCTTCCGGCGGCAGGTCGTGGGTCAACTGATAGCAGGCGATAACGAGTTTCCTGGACAGGTTATACACCTCAAGATTTTTATAAGCAGGTAGGTTGGGCATCGGCCGGATTAAAACGATAAGGCCATGAAAATACCTAAAAAAATTTCCTTATGAAACTTTCTTCACAAATAATCGGACGGAATTCACCGCCAGCACCACATCGCTGAGTCCCATGATGAGGGCTCCATAGGTAGGACCATAATGACCCAAAAGTCCGATGGCGGCCACCGGGATCGCAATGATATTATAGGCAAATGCCCAGAAGAGGTTTTGCTTGATTGTCAGGTATGTATGCCTTCCGAGGCCCAGGGCCAGCGGCAGTTTACTGAGGCCGCTGTTCATCAGCACCACCTGTGCGCTTTGCATCGCCAGCTGTGAGGCATCGCTCATGGATATCCCGATGGTGGCTTTGGCCAGGGCGGGTGCGTCATTAATGCCGTCGCCAACCATCATGGTAGGGGCCTCACTGGTCAAAGCCTCGATCTTCCGGAGCTTTTGTTCCGGCGTTTGCTCCGCAATCACGTCTTCGATACCAAGCGTAGTGGCCAATTCTTTTGTTTTATCATAACGGTCGCCGCTCAATAAAATAGTCCTGATCCTTTTGCGCCTGAGGAAGTCGACCACTTCCCTGGCCTCAGGCCTGAGCTCATCGCCAAGGTCCACCCAGCCTATTAGCTTGTTATTCTTCAGAACATACAAGTTATGGTCGTTTTCACGGGTAAGCGCAGACGCTATTTTATAAGAGCCAATTTCATAGTCATTGCCTTCCATATCCGTGGCCGCCATTCCTCTTCCTTTGATCTCTTCGATCTTCTTCCAGCGGATCTCATTCTTCGTTTTCCATTCCTGCGCAATGCTCCGCGCAAGAGGATGATTCGAATATTTTTCAACCGAATACACGATCCGTTTGAACGCTTGTTCCGTGATATCAACATACCGCGCATTCAATACGATAAACTTCCCCGTGGTAAGCGTTCCCGTCTTATCAAACACTACCTGCCTGATGTCGCTGAACAATTCAAGACTTTTTGCGTTGCGGAAAAGAACACCATTCCTGGCAGCCCTGCCCAGGCCTACCGCAACAGCCGCTGGCGTTGCAAGTCCCATGGCACAGGGACAAGCGATTACCAACACGGCAATGCTCCGTAAAAGAGATGGCGCAAATGCGCCGAGCACCATCCAGTTGATAACGAGCGTAAGCACTGCGATGGCAAGGACCACTGGCACAAAGATGGCGCTGATCCTGTCCGCCAGTTGCTGGACCGGAGGCTTTTCGCCCTGCGCTTTTTGTACGAGGTCAAGAATTTTTGACAGCACTGTATCATTTCCTGCAGCGGTGACCTGGGCTTTCAGCGTTCCCTGTTCAAGGATGCTTCCACCAACGATGTGATCTTTTTGTTTTTTGAAGACCGGCGTGCTTTCTCCTGTAAGCAATGCCTCATTCACATAACCTTCTCCTGAAAGTATCTTGCAGTCCGCCGGCACCTGCTCGCCGGTCTTGATGAGCAGGAGGTCGCCCGATTTCAACTGGCTGTTGTCAATCGGAAAGATCACTTCTTTGTGATGTTCATCGAATGCGATCATGTTGGCCATCACTTTTTGTGACTTTACGAGGTCCTTCAGTGCTTTTTGTGTTGATTGGATAGATGCATCTTCGAGGTAATTGCCAAGAAAGACGAGGGTGATGATGGTGGCTGTAGTTTCAAAGAAAATGTATTCAGGACCGAGGTTCAGCACCGTGCCTGCTATGCTGTAGATAAATGCAGAAAGAGAACCGATCGTGATCAGAACATTCATGTTCGGTACGCCATTGCGCAGGCTTTTGACGGCAGACCGTCCGAAAAAGCTCATACCCACTGCAAATACGGGCACGGTGAGCGCCCACTGTATCCACGGATTCATTAAAACATGAATATGCACACCGGGGATCATATGAAGTACCAGCAAGAGCGTAAAAGGGAGGCAGAACCAGAAGCGTTGAACATGATTGTCAAGCCATTTTTTTTGCCCCGGATTTTCGTCTTGTTCCCGCGTCGCCACTTTATACCCGAGCGACTCAATTCCCCTGGCGAGTTGGAGGCTGGGATGGCCGCCATTCAGTTCGAATGAAACGTTGCCATCAATGGGGTTGACGGTCACATTGCTCGCGCCCTGTTTCTGAAGATATTTGTTGATCGTCAGTGCGCAGTTCGCACAATTCATTCCTTCTACTTTCCATTGGATTTTTTCCATGATAATGGCCCGGATTTTTTCTGGTGCAAAGGTAACAGCCATTCGGGGCCGCGATAAATGTTCCAACCTTTATCTTTTCAACTAAGTTGCAAACCAACATTTTTTGTTTCGCGCAAAGGCGCTAAGATCGCAAAGGCGCAATAGAAATTCAAAACTCAAAATTCAAAAATCAAAAATCCTAAAGCAGAAAGCTTACTATACGTACGCAATCATTGCTACGAAGCAATAGCGCTGGCTGCATTAAAGCATTAAATGTCGAAATGCTTACTACCCTCTCTTCGAACTAAAGAATTGTTCCAGCGCCTTATTTCCGTGGGTATCTTAACGACATTTATTCTTTAAGGAAGGCCTAACGGAATACAGCGCCTTTCGTTGCGTCGCATAGCACGAATTAGAGTCTTTGAATTAAAGACCGTCCAGATTCAGAGTGCTGCAAAGCGCCGATTCATCAGAGGCGGCCTTTGGATTTAATGACTGGCGCGCATTGAATCGGCTTGAACTTTTGGCTCCACCTTTTGTTTCAAGACAAAAGGTTGGAAAAAGAAAATACGATTCCTTTAAGAAAACTCCGACATAGGGAATCAGTGCATGCGTCCCGCCCGGCGGGAGACCCACGCACGAAGCTGGATGAAGGGGGACGAGACACCGGGCGGACGGTGAAGCTTACTACCGTCCTCCGCGCTGCCCTCGTTTCCCGCTCTCTTTCTTTGTCCCGGGTCCCGGAACCCATATAGTTAGTCTTCGTACGTTTGCACGATGCAGTTTCAATTTTCTCAGGAGACACTGGATCTGTTTGCAAAACAATTCTGGAACACCGTGAATGGGGCCCGTGTGTTTGCTTTTCATGGTCACATGGGCGCGGGAAAAACCACCATCATTGCTGCCTTGTGCAGGGAGAAAGGGGTGGTGGACGCGGTAGCCAGTCCAACATTCTCGATCATCAATGAATATTCGTTCGGAAGCGGGCCGGATAGAGTTTTTCATATCGATCTTTACCGGTTAAAGGATGAAGAAGAAGTAGTGCAGTCGGGCGTTGAGGATTGTATTTTCAGCGGCGCTATTTGCCTTGTTGAATGGCCCGAGAAGGCGCCCTGGCTCTTTGATGAATCATCGGTGCACGTATATGTGAGCGTGCTGTCCGAAAATCAACGAAGCGTTGACATCAGGTTAGCTTCCTCGCTTATTTAATACAAATCAAATAACAATCGTAATTTGTAACCAATTTGATTGGACCCTTTCTATGGCGCAACAAAAACCTTTTGTAAGTACCTCTTTTAGTTATGAAACACTTGAAGAAACACTTGATATCAAACCCAAAGGAGCCCAACTGCATATCGGAATTCCAAAAGAAATTGCGTTTCAGGAAAACAGGATCGCCCTTACACCCGATGCCGTAAGTGTTTTGGTGAGCAACGGACATGAAGTCACCATAGAGCACAATGCAGGGGAAGCATCCCACTTCGGCGACAAGGATTACAGCGAGGCCGGCGCAAAGATCGTTTACCATCGCGAAGAAGTATATAAGGCGCCGATACTGGTCAAGAGCGCCCCCGTAATAGATGAAGAACTGCCCCTTCTTCAGCATAGCCAGATGATCATTTCCCCCATTCACCTGAGTGTTTTAAAAGCCGAACTGCTCCAAAAGATGATGGATAAAAGGATCACGGCCATTTCGTTCGAAAACCTGAAGGATGACAGCGGTACTTATCCGATCGTGCGGAGCATGAGCGAGATCGCAGGCAGCGCCGTGATGCTCATCGCGGCGCAGTACCTTAGTTCGGCCAATCATGGAAAGGGCGTGCTGCTCGGTGGCATATCGGGTATTGCACCCACCAAGGTCATTATCATTGGAGCGGGTATTGTAGGCGAATATGCAGCCAGGGCGGCACTCGCGCTTGGCGCTTCGGTAAAAGTCTTTGATAATAGTGTATACAGGTTAAAACGGCTTCAAAATAATATCGGCCATCGTTTGTGGACGTCGGTCATCGAGCCACGCATGCTCGCCAAACAATTAAAGACCTGCGAGGTGGCCGTGGGTGCACTGGGCTCGGAGAGCGGCCGGACGCCTGTTGTGGTTACGGAAGAAATGGTAAGCGGCATGCGTACCGGCAGTGTGATCATCGACGTGAGCATTGACCGCGGCGGCTGCTTTGAAACAGCGGAGATCACTACGCACGAGAGCCCGATCTATTTAAAATATGGCGTGATCCACTATTGTGTGCCCAATATTCCCTCGGGGTTTGCAAGAACGGCTTCGCAGGCCATCAGCAACGTATTGATGCCGCTGCTGCTCGAAGCAGGTGAAGACGGCGGATTTGAGCGGATGGTATGGCATCAGATCCACCTCCGCAGCGGTATTTATATGTTCAAGGGAGCACTCACCAATTTTTACCTGAGCGAACGCTTTAACTTAAAGTATACCGACCTGAACCTGCTCATTGCCAGCCAGCGATGAGCAAAGAAAAACCGATGCCTTCTTTTTTTCAAAGTTTCCGCAGGATCACCTATAGCACGGCTTACCTGCCGCAGATCGACGGGCTCCGCTTCATCGCTATTTTTTCGGTTGTGGTGATCATGCACATCACACATTTTCTCGATGAAAAATTTTATGGCCACCGGCTCATTGGCGACAGCTATTGGAAAAAATTCGTGTTTGAAGGAGGCAATGGTGTACCGCTGTTTTTCATCATCAGCGGATTTATTCTCAGCCTGCCGTTTGCAAAGTGGCGGCTCAACAAAGACCGGCCGGTGAACCTCAGGAATTATTTTCTGCGCAGGGTAATCCGTCTTGAACCGCCATATATTATTGCGCTTTCTATTTTATTTATTGCGCACGTATGGTTCCTGCATAAATATTCCTTCCAGGATCTTTTACCACATTTCTTGGCCTCTGTAGTATACCTGCACACCCTGCTGTACCATTCTTTTTCATGGGTGCTTCCCGTTGCCTGGTCGCTCGAAGTAGAAGTGCAGTTCTATATCCTTGCGCCATTATTCTTTTTATTTTTCCTTATTCGCCACGCCATCATGCGACGGACCGTTTACCTGCTCATCATCATTTCCGGCGCATTGTTTTGGTACAATGTGTGGACGGCCAGCCACGTATTCATGTATCTCCATTATTTTTTTCTGGGCATTTTAGCGGCCGATCTTTATTGTTCCCGAAAAGTGCTTTTTTCAAACGGGCGGATAGCATCCATTGTTTGTTGCCTGAGTCTGGCAGGATTTATCTTTCTTCCATCTATTGACAATCTTGCAACCTACCTGCTTAAGATCGCCTGCATGTTCCTGCTCGTGCACACCGCGCTTTCCAATAGTCAACTGGCCAGACTGTTTTCGGGTAAGACCATTGTGATCATCGGCGGCATGTGCTATTCTATTTATCTGCTGCATTATGCCGTCATTTCTTTTGTGGGACAGGCGCTCCTGAAATGGGGCGTAAATCAAGGCAACACTTCGTCCTATCCTTTCTTCCCCCATGTCCTGATCGTAGCTGTGCTGCTCGTGTCCTCCGCTTTTTATTTATTTATTGAACGGCCCTTCATGAAGCCGTTGGGCGCGCTTAAAAAAAGACAGCATCAATCCGAAACTGCATTGCACTCTGCCGTCAAGTGACCGGGCCGCCTGTTTTTGGCCGCCTGTTTGCAGCGAATGAAATCCTCTGCGGGCAAAAGCACAATTTTTTCGATCAAATGTTTGTTTTAATCAAACGTTTGTTTAACTTTGCGCTCTTTTAGCATTTTCTATGGAATACAACGAAAAACAGGTGCACATCATGGAGGCTGCAGAAAGACTGTTTGCAGACAAAGGTTTTGCGGGCACTTCTGTACGCGATATTGCTGAGGCCGCCGGCGTCAACCTTGCCATGATCTCTTATTATTTCGGCTCCAAGGAAAAGCTGATGGAGGCCATGTTCAGCCACAGGGGGCACGTCTTCAGGATACAGCTGGAGAATATTCTGCACAATAAGGAGCTCAGCCCTATACAGAAAGTAGAGAAGCTGATCGATGATTATATCGACAGGATCTTCAAAAAACAATGCTTTCACAAGATCATGGTGCGGGAACAAATGGTGAACAATTCAGGTCCCATTGCAGAACAGATTTACCAGCTGAAGCAAACAAACCAGGCGCTCATAAAACAATTGATCCATGAAGGACAAAAAAAGGGCGACTTCAAGAAAAATATCGATACCTCTTTTCTCATGATGACCCTGGTTGGAACGACGAGCCAGCTGGTTACCACACAACATAACTATCGCCGTATCGCCAATATGGAGGATCTCAGCGATGAAGAATTCGAAAAGGCAGTGAAAAAGAAACTGAGTACTTATTTAAAGAATTTGTTTAAAGCAATATTGACTTATGAACTATAAACTAGGAATGATCTTAACAGTAATTGCCCTGTTCGGGTTAACCCTGGCCGAGGCGCAGGAAAAAAAGCCCATTACTTTGAATGAGGCAATTGATCTGAGTATTAAGAACAGTAAGCAGCTGAAACTTGGTAGCGCCAGAATTGAAGAAGCCACTGCGGCTGTAAAAGAAGCCACCGACAAAAGATTACCCGATGCATCAGCCGCTGCTTCCTACCTGCGGCTGAACCATCCGAAGATAGATCTCAAGACAAAATCCAGCGGCAGCGGCGGTGGCGGAACGACCACGCAAGGCAATCCGCCCAACGTAAACCAGGCCATGTATGGAATGATAAATTTATCGTTGCCGATCTATGCAGGTGGAAGGATCCGTTATGGGATCGAATCGGCACGATACCTCGCGCAGGCAACAAAGCTCGATGCAGACAATGACAGGGATGAAGTGATTGAAAACACGGTTGAAGCCTATGTGAACCTTTATAAGGCTGGCGCCGCTGTTGAACTGGTGAAAGAAAATCTGAGCGAAGCGCAACAAAGAGTAAAGGATTTCAGCAACCTTGAAAAAAATGGTCTGCTCGCACGCAATGATCTTTTGAAGGCCGAGCTGCAGGCCTCGAATACGGAGCTTTCACTGCTGGATGCACAAAATAATTTACAGCTGGCCAATGTCAACATGGACCTTATGCTTGGATTGCCTGAGCAAACCGTGTTGGTGCCCGATTCATCATTGCTTACACAAAACCTTACTGAGAGAACACTTGACGAATATCTGCAGGCGGCGATAAAAGGACGTAAAGACATTGAGGCGCTCGGTCTTAGAAAGCAGGCTGCCGAAGCCGGCGTACAGGCAACAAAGGGAGAATATAAGCCAGCTATTCAGTTGACGGGCGGATACATTGCCGCGAATATTCCTTCGGTGCTTACTGTTGTGAATGCCGTTAATATCGGCGTGGGCGTTTCATATAATATTTCATCGCTTTGGAAAACGAAAGCAAAGGTGGCAGCGGCTGAAGCCCGAGCAAGGCAGCTTGAAGCCAGCCAGGAAATAATGAATGATAATGTGCGCCTGCAGGTGAACAGGTCTTATCTGAATTTCCTGAGCAGCAGAAAAAAGATCGACGTGTACGCAAAGGCAGTAGAACAGGCAAATGAGAACTATCGCATTGTGCGCAACAAATACGAGAACAGTCTTGCTACCACCACCGACCTGCTCGACGCCGACGTGGCGCAATTGCAGGCGAGAATGAATTTGGTATTTGCGAAGGCAGATGCAGTGGTCGCCTACAATCAATTACTACAAACCTCAGGACAGATATCCGGGGTCAAATAATCTAATAAAACTGAATACCG
>DATMHB010000035.1:0-2719 GCA_035555175.1 Flavisolibacter sp.
AAAGCTTCTGCAGGCCACTGGATTTAGCGCCCTGCTCCCGGGTGTTCAGTCGTGGTATGACCTTGGCAACAAATCCAGAAGCGCGCATATTGCGGGTCTGGAAAAAGTGGGACAGATCTCGGAGCACGTGAACATGATGTTCCGCTATGTTTCATATGTACAAACGAATTTTGTACTGGGTCTTGACAGCGATGCCGGACCGGAGCCCTTTGAACTCACCAAGCGGTTTGTTGACCTCGCGCCGGCGGCCTTCCCCGGATATTCGTTGCTTACTGCATTTGGTGAAGCTGCACCGTTGAATCTCGAATACCAGCGCGAAGGACGCGTGTTGCCATTTCCCTTCCATTTCCTCAATAATCACCTTGCGATGAACCTCAAGCCGAGGAATTATGAGTGGATCGATTTTTATGACAAAGTCATTGACCTTACTTCTTATACATTCGGCAAAAGGGCGATCTACCGGAGATTCATGGCCACTCCAAACAATACCGCTAAATGGATGAATTTCATGAGAGCGATTTCTTCAGAAGGACATGGCAGGATAAAATTTTTCAAAAAAGTAAAAAAACAGCTGGAAGAGAACAGACAGTTCCGCGCTTTCTTTGAAGCAGAGACGACCGACCTTCCTGAATTTTATACCAACATCATTCAAAAGGATCTCGGTATCTGGTGGGAGTGGTTGCCCAAGGGGGCCATCCATCATAACGCCTATGCCTATCTCGAAAAAAATGCGCACAAGCCTGTTGCACGCGCGAAGGCAGGCAAGACGGCATAAGGTTTTTCGGTTATCCAGGAACGTTGTTTCGGCCAAGCTTTGACACCGTCAGGATGTCTGCCGCCTGGGGGGTATCGTCCGGCTGATCCATTCAGCATTGAGATTTGCTTTAGGCCTTACCATGAGGTGTCGTTCCTGCGTTAGCGTCTCAACGCTGCAATCTTATTTTCTATCACACGCCGCTCTGCCACGGTCACGGCCATCTCCAGCGCCTTTTCAAAATTTTGCAGCGCCTTGTCATGATCGATCCCGGTATATAATTCGCCCAACAGCGCAAAATAAAACCTGTTCGACGTTAGCTTCAGCTTTTCTGCCTCGGCAATAGCAATACCTTTTCCATTTGCTTTCGCTAAAGCAAAAGTCCTGTTGAGAGCGGCAACGGGCGAATATTGCAGCTGGAGCAGGCGGTTATACAGCTGCAATATGCTTTCCCATTTTTCCTTCGTATCACACTTTACTGTGTGCCACCAGGCAATGCCTGCTTCGAGGTGATAGACGGAAAGCTCCGTTCCTACCGAAGCCTTTCGAAGGTAGAATGCCCCCTTTGATATGAGCGCGCGGTCCCAGAGACTTTCGTCCTGGTCTTGATAAAGGATCATTTCGCCGCTTTCATTTGTTCTTGCTTTGAACCTCGAGGAATGAAAGCACATAAGGGAAAGTAAAGCGCTGACCGCTGGCACATCCGTTCTTTCATTTTCCGTCAGCAAATGCGTAAGGCGCATGGCCTCCAGACAAAGATCTTCTTTGAGAATGGTGTCACCGCTCTCCGAGTAATAGCCTTCATTGTAAAGTAGATACAAGGTTTTAAGCACCGCGTTCAGCCTGTGGGCGATCTCTTTTTCGGCGGGCAATTCCATCGAAACTTTTTCCTCGCGTAATTTTTCTTTCGCCCTGAACAATCTTTTATTGATCGTTTCCTTGTTTGTGAGAAACGCGTTGGCAATTTCTTCTATGCCGAATCCGCAAAGAATTCGAAGGGCAAGGGCCACCTGCGCTTCTGCCGGTATCGAAGGATGACAAACTGCGAATGTCATCCGGAGTTGGCTGTCCATTATATTTTGCTCTGAGAGGTCAATTTCGATGGCTTCGCTTTCGGATGAAGTCTTCAGCTGAGGCACCACTTTCTGAAGAAAGACCTGGTTGCGGATGAAATGACTTCTTGCCTTGTTCTTTGCTACCGCGTACAGCCACCCTACAGGATTGTCAGGAATGCCCCTGTACGTCCATGTTTCCAGCGCAGCAAGAAAGGTTTCGCTCGCTATGTCTTCCGCCATCTGCATGTGTTCAATGCTGAAAGCCTTACACAGGACAGCCGTGATCTTTCTGAATTCAGTCCTGAATAAATGCGGTATCAATTCACTTTGCGTCATAAAAAAAGCCGCTGTAATTCCAGGTGTCGGCGCGGCCTCAATGAAGGCCATCTGCTTTGGCGATCTTTCTCACTTCTACCGTATTGCCTTCGCCTTGGAGCACCGGGCTTCCTTTGGCAAATGCTACCGCTTCGTCCACCGATTCGGCTCTTACGATGATGTAGCCGCCGATAGTTTCCTTGATCTCGCCAAATGGGCCGTTGGTCACCACATTATTGTGCCCTACAACCCTGCTTTCTTCAAAAGGGAGGCCGTTGCCGCCAACGAATTTGTTTTGAGCGGCAATGCTTCCGATCCAATCCATGGTTTGTTTCATCCACACCTGTATCTGTTCCGGTGAAGCTACCTTATGGCCGTCCTCATGTCTGAAAATTAGGATGTACTCGTTCATGTCAAATGGTTTTGATGTTATTGATCATCCATAACAATTGAGAAAGCGCGAATTGGACAGGAAAGTAAAAAATTTTTTCTGAGTGGTGAGGCAGCGGGAGTAATGCGGGCGCGTCCGGACCGTTGAGGACGGCGTCATATTGACTGTTGATTGCTGAATGTCAGGCACAGGCCGCAGTGGCAG
>DATMHB010000036.1:0-2572 GCA_035555175.1 Flavisolibacter sp.
GATGATTAAAAATGATACGCCACCTTCAAGGAAGTAAAGCTCCCCGCTTCATGATTCAACCAGGTTTCGTAGCTGCCCTGAATATCGAGTCCGAGAATTCGAAAACCTATCCCGGGCGAGAAGATCGGTGTTGCACCCGTATTGTCTTTTAGTCTTGCAGTGCCGGTCTCGAACTTCACGTAGACGAGGGGAAGTTTATATTTTACCCCAACCCTTATGGGAAGTGCATTGACTGCCTGGGTAACAGATTCGCGCGCACTATTGCGCCCAAAATGCAGGAAGCCAAATGAACCCATTGCACTTACCCTTTTCATTAATTTGAAATCCGCAGAAATGCCAGCACCCAATGCCCGCCCATTTGTTTCCGCAAAATTGCCACGCGGCCTGGCCGTCTCGATATACGGCCCAAAGCTGAAGCCTTTTAATTGGGCTGAAGCCGGATGGGCAAAAAGGAATGAAAAACTCAAAACAAAAAGGGGTAAAAGAAGGGCAGGAGACTTCATACAAATTGGTTTGTAGGTTTCAGATATCATTATAACGCCTGGAGATGCCTGCGGAGTGCAAATGAAATGCAAAAAGAAAGGGCGTTCAGCCGTTTTAACGCCGGCCCGTAAATGCATCGATGAGCTCCATTATTTCTGCGCCTTCATCGGCACTGCAGGGGTTGGGTCCGTGACCAAGGAAATACTGAACTACTGCGTCGATCATCGGCTGCTGCACGTGTTCCAGTTTATCGAAAACAAATTTTTCTTCCTTTCCGTTCCTTATTATTATGAGTGGCTGATGCTCGAAAATGCTGAAGGCAATCGTTCCCTTTGTACCGATGATCTCGCAAAAATCTTTTTTCTGATCCACTACAAAGCTCCAGCTTCCGGTAAACAGAACTCCATTCTTAAAGACGATCTGACCACTTACCGTATCGTCCGCCTCATACAGACCCGCAACATTGACGGCAATACCGCTTGCCGCCTTTACTGGTCCAAAAAAATAACGCATCAGGTCAAGCTGATGGGGCGCGAGGTCATGAAAGAGACCGCCGCCGGAAACGGCAGGATTGAGCCTCCAATTGTCTTCTGTCCAAACAACCTGCCGGGATAAATGCGGTTGGTGGCATTGAAGATTTACGAGACGGATATCGCCAATAACCTTTTCGTCAAGCAATGATCTGACCTTTAGGAATAGTGGCTGTTTCCTTCGGTAATGAGCAATAGATAATTTAACACCCGTTTCCTTAGCTGCGGCGGCTATTCTGCGTGCGGACGCTGCGTCGGTGGACATGGGTTTTTCCAAATAGACCGGCTTACCGGATCTTAACGCCTCAATGGCGTATTGTTCATGCGATGAAGGTGGTGTAGCGATGTAAACAGCAGTAACAGCAGGGTCATCGATCAATTGACGGGCATCGGAATACCAGGTCGGTACACGATGTCTTTCTGCATAATCCTGCGCCCTTGCCGCATTGCGGCGCATCACGGCCACGAGCCTTGAGCAGGGCACTTTATTGAAAGCCGGACCACTCTTTATTTCAGTCACATCGCCACAGCCGATGATGCCCCAATTGATCTCCATTTTCAAGGTTAAAGAGTAAAGCTAATTACAATAAAAACATATACATGAAGACAGTAGAAACACAGTGCGAATTTTTTTCAAATTGTTTCTTTTTTTTCGTTTAAAATACTACTTTCGGCTTCGATACAGGATATACTTCTCACATTCTGTTTTCGTTTAACCTCCTCGCGCCTGATAAATACATATTTATTAGAGCAAATTAACTTTACGTGAAACAAATTGAACTGACGGCTCCGGAGCTGAAGCTCCTTAAGCTGATCTGCAAGCAATTGACCTCAAAGGAAATTGCAGCACAACTCGGTCTTAGCCACCGTACCATCGAGGAACGTCGTCTTAAGCTCCAAAAAAAGCTGAAAGTGAAAAATGCAGTGGGCATTGCTTTATATGCAGTGCGTAACGGCATTATCAAGCTTACTCCCTGAGCATAATCAAACGTCGGTGAATGATCGCGGGCCCGTGGCCACAACTCAAGGACTTAAAGGACCAGGCAGGTAGGGCACGACTTGCTGAATTTCTGCGCGTTCCGTTCTCCGCGATGCTTCGCGCTTCTTAGTATGCTTCGCGGCTAATACACACCGGTTGTTAACAGAGCGAGAGCGGAGGGAGAAAGACCGGTCGTAATAAGAGCCCCCGTCGCGCGATGAATTTTGCCTTGCTATTGCTGATCTGGCCGCACGCGAAAAAAATTTCAATATCCTTCCAAATACCTTACATTTATAGACCATCCTATCCAGACACACGTCATCGCCTACTCGTAAAGCACCGGTCAATCGCCCACCCCTCTGCAAGCTGTTTCAGTCTGCGGCTGCTATGTAAGCACCTTCTTCATCCATTTCTCACCTCAACTAATTGTTATGAAAAAAATTCTATTCATTATCGTGGGTCATTTCATCACGCTTTCGCTGCTTGCGCAACAGCGGGACTTCTGGACGCAGGGCTCCGAAAAATCAATTGGTAAAAATGTTTTCGCGAACCAGCGAAAGCCTTCCGCTTTCCAGGTCTT
>DATMHB010000037.1:0-4950 GCA_035555175.1 Flavisolibacter sp.
ATCTGAAGTGATGGGCAAGCACAGGTACGACCCGGATTTCCCCATCGTTTATAAAGAGGACCAGGAGCAGGTCGCAAAAGCAGACCACGACCTAACGAATGGTCTTGTTGACCGCAATGTTAGTCTCAACCGCAATTATACGAAAGACGGCAAAGTAATTTATTGTGAATGGTACAACTCGGTTTTGAAAGACGATCAGGGCAATGTTGTTACTATCCTTTCGCTGACCCATGATGTAACCGAACGAAAACAGGCAGAAAAAAAGCTGACGGCATCGTATGAGCAGATCCGTTCCCTTTCCGAACACCTGACCAACATCCGCGAAGAAGAAAGAAAATATATTGCGCGCGAAATCCATGACGAATTGGGGCAGCAGCTAACGGTGTTGAAGATGGATGTAGGATCTATAGTCAAAAAAATCCAGTTGACGGACGATGTCATGCGCAACCGGCTGGCATCTCTCTCCACGAGGATCGACAGTATTATCCAGTCGGTACGCACCATTTCCTCTGAGCTACGACCCAGTTTGCTCGACGATTTCGGCCTGCCTTCGGCTATTGCATGGCACCTGGAACAAATTCAAAAACGTTCCGGTATAAAAACGCATTTTCATGAACCGAACGACGAATGGAATTTAGCTGATCCTATTAAGACAAATTTATTCCGCCTTCTCCAGGAAGCGCTAACCAATATCGTACGCCACTCGAAGGCAACGGATGTGAAAGTGAGTTTGGATCGTAACGATCACTCGATAACGCTCAGCATTATTGACAATGGAATTGGTTTTAACGCTACCAATGTCGACCGGGGAAATACGCTCGGCATCGTTGGAATGCGGGAAAGAGCTGGCATCATCGGTGGAAAGCTGGAAATAAACACCGTGCCCGGAAACGGAACAAATATACTGGTTACTGTACCGGTTGAATGAAACAAAGGAATAACAATGAGGATTCTTATAGCCGATGACCACGCCATTGTTCGCAGGGGTCTTAAAGAAATTCTATTGGATGAATTTCCATCTGCAATCATTGGCGACGCATCTGATGCCGAGGAGCTTGTAGAAAAGATCTTCCAGGACGAATGGGACCTTGTGATCTCCGACTTAACTATGCCGGGCCGCAGCGGACTTGACGCCTTAAAACAGATCAAGCAGGCTTTTCCAAAGCTACCTGTTTTAATCATGAGCATTTATCCGGAAGACCAATACGCCGTGAGGGCATTCAGGGCGGGCGCCTCGGGTTATTTTAATAAAAATTCCATCCATGAAGAACTGCTCAAGGCGATCGATTCAGTAAGAAAAGGAAGGAAATACATTACGCCTTCCGTGGCAGAAAAACTGGCCGACGCACTTCCGGCCGATGGCCAATTGAAACCGCATCAAATGCTATCGGACAGGGAGTTCGAGGTATTTAAACTGTTAGCATCGGGAAGGACGGTTTCAGAAATAGCGCAACAGCTTTCTTTAAGCGCCAATACCGTAAGCACTTACCGCTCCCGCATCCTTGAAAAAATGAACCTGCACTCCAACAATGAGCTTATGCGGTACGCTTTTGAGCAAAACCTGCTCTGAAACCGGTTGTAGCTGTTTGCACTACAAAATTTTCGATATTCCTCTATTTCCCACGTTCCCCTTTCTTCTTTTCTTCGCACAGCTTTTAATGGCTACCAACCAACTAACCATATTGCTTGTAGAAGATAATGTCGAATTCACGAACAGGATCGCTGAACTGATAAGAGGTCTACCAGGAATTGGTGACATCCTGGTAGCAGGTACGTTCGAGGAAACGGCCATAATTTTCGATAAGGAAAAACCAGATATCATCCTGCTGGATATTCATCTGCCTGGTAAGAGTGGACTTGAACTATTGAAGTATATCAGGGGAACTGAAAGGTTTTGTTGGATATTGATGATGACGAACCAGGCAGATGAATACTACCGGCGGCTTTGTATACGGGCGGGTGCGGAATATTTCTTTGACAAGAGCCATGAATTTTGGAAGATACCCGAAACGATACAAAACCTCGCAAAGCACCGTGAGCAATCTCCTACCCTTTGAATTCTTTCAGGCGCGCGGCCGCTGAATTCAAATAAGCTATGAAAAAGACCACTATACTGATTGTTGACGACCACCAATTGCTCCGGCAAACCTGGAGCTTTGTTTTAAATACTGATCGCGGCTATGAAGTGATCGGCGACTGCAGCAATGCAAGTGAGGCTATAAAGCTCGCCGCGGCGCTGCGGCCCGACATCATCCTTTTGGATATCAATCTCCCGGGAATTAGCGGAATAGAAGCCGTTCCACACCTCATTAATTCTTCACCAGGCTCGAAAATCGTGGGCGTATCCATGCACATCCAGCCTGCCTATGCACGCCGGATGATCAAGGACGGGGCGATGGGCTATGTGTGCAAAAACTCTTCTTCCAGCGAAATGCTTAAAGCATTGTCGGAGATCCGTGACGGCAAAAAATATATCTGTCAGGAAATAAAGGAAGAGCTGGCCAAAAAAATAACCAGCAGCGAAGAAGCGGATAGGGTAGCTGCCTTATCTAGACGTGAGATAGAAATTACGCGGCTCATAAAGCAAGGTCTTTCTTCAAAAGAAATTGCACAACAACTTTTTATTTCGGTGAAAACAGTAGAAGCACACCGGTATAAGATCCTGAAAAAATTAAAACTTAAGAATACGGCGGCACTGGTCAATTTTATCAACGCTACCGGCATTACCGGTATCGCATAAAATTCACACAAAGGAGTTGAACGTATGGAGTGGAAATAATGACGCGAAGCATTTTCAACCGGATATCCCTGTCCAAACTACTCATTGTAAGCTACGTACTGCTGATGCTTTTCGTAGCTTTCCTGCCTTATCAGGAGTACCGTCAAACCCGAAATGGGCGCAGTTATATTAATGCCATTTCACGATTGAGTACGCACAAGCTGGAACTGCTGATCGAGATGAACAAGATTGTCGGTCACGTACAAGTTGCCCTGCTGCGCCTTGTATATTCCTCCGACAGGAATCAAATGATCGAGCAAGGCAGAATCATCAATTTTCAAACAGCGCGGTATGACACCAGTTTTTTCGCCTATGAAAAATTAGACAAGACTACGGAAGAGCGAAGTATATTCTTCCAATTAAAAGCATTCAAAACTGAGAACGACCGCGCAAGAGATACACTGCTTTACCTAAGCAACGCAGGAATGAAATTTTCGGACCGGCGGGTAGAAGAATACACGCTGAGGCAGCAAAGGACCTATCAAAGATTCCAGGACGCCAGTGCCATGCTATCGAACCTGATCAGCGCACAATCTGAAAATGAAATCGAAGGCATTAACCAATACATATTTAAGCTTTCGAAGAGAAGTGAAATTTCGGCTTACATCGTTGTTCTATTGCTGGCCGTTTTAGCGTTGGCCATTGGAAACGGTATCCGGAAAATAAAGAAGACCAATGAGGCCTTAGATCAAAGCAAGGACCTTTACCGGCGTTTCGTTCAAAACACCGGAGAACTGATCGTACGGTCGGATGGCCGCGGCAGAATTTTATTTGCCAACAGGGCCTTTAAGGAAAAGATGGGTTATGGTGACGATGAAATCAGCCATCTGAACATAACCGATTTCTTTGCTGATGAAACGGCGTCGGCCTATGGCGGCCATTCGGTATTTTTTAGACACGATGAACAGATAACAAGCATCGACGTCATTTATAAAACAAAGGCCGGAAAGAAAATTTACCTGGAAGGAAATGTCGTTCTTAATTACAAGGACGGCCGGCTGGAAACGTCAGAGTCATTTTTAAGGGACATTACACAAAGGAAGCAACTACACGATGAATTATCGGTTTCGGAAAACAAATACAGGGCATTGTTCGACCTTTCACCTTTGCCACAATATTTTGTGGATACGCGCACTATGGAGTTTGTTGAAGTGAATCCGGCCGCGGTAAAGAAATACGGGTATTCGAGAGAAGAGTTTTTGAAAATGACCATTTATGACCTGCGCGCACTTGAAGGTGAAGAAAAAGACCGCTTTCATTCCTGGCTTGTACCATTTACCAACGGCTCTTCCTACGAAGCGAAAACGAAACACTATAAAAAGAACGGACAGGTTATTGATGTTGAACTGAAGTTCAAGACCGTTGAATTAATGAAACGGGAGTTGTATCTGGTGGTAGCTATAGACGTGACAAAAAAGGAAAAACGCGAACGCGAAATGAACCAGGCAATACTCAAAGCGCAGGAAAACGAACGCCGGGAAATAGGCACCGAGCTGCACGACAATATTTGCCAGATACTGGCCAGCAGCCAACTCCTTCTGGAATCCGCAAAACAAAGGAGCCATGCAGAATCTATTCAGCTTATAGCCAGGAGCAAAAACCACGTGGCCCAGGCTTTGACTGAGATCAGGAACCTTTCGCATCGCATGGCGCCGATCTTCTTCGAAGTGAGCTCTTTTGAAAGCGCTATCAATGACCTTTTGCTCAATATGAATCCTCATAATAAATATGATATTCATCTCGAGTTTGATCCGAATATCCTAGCCACTCCCGTTTCTTCAGATATCCAATTGAATTTGTACAGGATACTGCAGGAGCAGCTGAAGAATATCGTGAAGTATTCGAACGCTTCGAACATCGAAGTTGGATTGTCATTGGACCATGATGTGATCAGAATGTATGTGGTGGACGATGGCGTCGGCTTCAAAGTGGACGAAGTGAAAAAGGGTCTGGGGCTCATCAATATGCAAAAGCGCGCTGAATTGTTTTCGGGACAGTTCACGATTGAGACATCACCCGGAAAAGGATGCAGCATCCTGATCGAATTGCCGCTAAATGGCAACGATGCAGGTTTGAAAGCATGAGAAAGAGCGTCCGCCTACGCCAAGGCTTCGGCGGACAGAGCCCGTCTACGCCGAGGCTTCGAACGACGAGGCGAAGAGGGCAGGAAA
>DATMHB010000038.1:0-2911 GCA_035555175.1 Flavisolibacter sp.
AAGAGAACTTCACCACGTTATCATACATCGCCTTCGCCTGGGGATAATTCCGGTTCATGTAGTAGATATCGGCCGTCCGGATATACGCGTCCTGTGTCAGCGGATCGGAAGTAAGTGAAACGTTGGCTGCAAGCGGTTCAAAAAAAGTTTTTGCCAATGGATAATTTTCCTTTCTATAATAGGTATATCCGAGGTTGTACTTTACATTTTTCTCGTTTGCCTCGCCTGAGGCCGGAGCTCCTGCACTCAGGTAAGCCTGATAGTAGCGGATCGCATCATCTATTCTGTTGTCGCGATAAGAAAGCTCGCCCTTCCAGAAATTAATGAAAGGCAGCACGGCTGCATTACCGGGTTCCTTGAGCGCCCGGTCCAGCAGGGCATTCGCTTCTGCCAGGCGGCCATCATTGATCAATTCCGTTGCACGGCCGTAAAGTATCCTCGGCATCAGGCGGCGTACATTCGCAGATGGCGTTTGAATGCCTTCAAGGAGCGTAAGCGCATCGTTATAATTATTGGTATTGGCCAGGGCGCCCACGAGCAATTCGGTGGCCTCTTCGCGGTAGGTAGATGAAGGATAGTCCGACAGAAAACTGCGAAGGCCTTTCAGCGCTTCGTCCTGGTAGCCGAGATCGTAGGAAAGTTTCGCATAATTAAATCTCGAGATTTCCCTCTGAACCAGGTTACTGTTATTTGATGCGCTGAAAAGAAATGCATTTCTGGCATTTGGCTTCTGTCCTGTCTTCAGATATGAATCACCCAACAGGTACATGGCGTGCTGGCTTAGTGAATCTTCCTTGCCGCTTAGTTGCTTAAAGCCTTCGATGGCCTTTGCATATTGAGCCGATTGGTAATAAGCATATGATACTTCATACAGGTCTTCCCTCCTTACTTTGGTTGAACGGTTCACATAATCGCCAAGGTAAGTTGCTGCTTTTGCGTAATCCTTTTTTTCGAAATAAGCATGACCAAGCAACTGTTTTAATTCAAGGTCATAATACTGGGCTTTGCCCTGCCGGATCTTGTTTTCAGCGTAGGCGACCGCTTCATCCTTCCGGCCCTGCACATAATAGATCTGGGCGATGTAATAAGGAACAATCGCTTCATAAGTGGGCTCGTTCTCCACTACCCGAAAGCTTTCAAGCGCCTGGTTATAGTTCCTTTCACGGAAAGCAATAAAGCCATAATAATAATTTGCATCGATATAATTAGGATCATCCTTGATCTGCCTGATGGCATCGAACAGCGGCTTCGCCTTCGCAAATTGCTGCATGGTGAAATAAGAATAGCCTTCATGAAATTTCATGTCGGCCACTTCGCGGTTATTGAGGTTGGAAATATTCGCTTGCTCGTACAAGCTAACGGCATCGGAGAACCGATTTTGGCGAAAGTAGTATTCCGCCAGCTGAAAACTCATCATCTGTACCCGGGCGTTGTTGCGCGTGAGCTCGATATACTCAAGGGCTTCCTGCTCGGCCCGGCTCTCATTTTGCATCAATGCACTGGCAATACTGTAGTACGTAATTTCCTGAGCCACTACGGGTCGGTTGATCCTGTCGGACTCCGTAAGTGATTGCTGCAATTCCCTGAATAACGGATAGGCAAGACTGTATTCGCCTTTTTGGAAGAATTCCTTGGCCTGGTTGAACTTCTCCGCTGGGTCGGTGTAATAATACGTTTGTTGGGAATAGCAAAGGAAGGAAAGCGCTGTACATAAAACCGGAAGGAAAAGTTTCTTCATAAGAGGTCCTTTAACTATTGGAGGCATAACGTTGTAAAGATTCTATTTATTTTAAGGGCGGCCAAACATCATTCCAAAGAACGTCATAAAATTAAAACGGATGAGAACGTTTAACAAAATACCTGCAAAAGAAAAATTTTAAAGCTTCCATGTGCGGTGATCGATGCATTCGAGCGGCCGTGATCCGGAACAAAGATTTTCATCAGTTAATATTGTTCTGTATACTTGCGCCAAAATTCTCATTATCCAATGAAAAGATTATTCTCTACCAGCGTCTCAGATAATGCATTTTCATTTGCTGTACTCGTCCTCAGGGTCGGAGCCGGTTCACTGCTCATGATCCAGCATGGACTCGATAAGCTGATGCACTTCGCGCAGAAAGCACCAAAGTTTGCCGATCCTTTTCATATCGGCAGTACTACTTCACTGGCCATGATGGTTTTTGCAGAATTTTTTTGTGCGGCCTTCCTCGTGCTGGGCTTATTTACGAGGCTTGCCTGCATACCTCTGATCATCGGCATGGGCGTTGCACTTTTTCTTGTGCACAAAGGCCAGTTCTTTGGCGCCGGTGAAAGCGCTGGCCTGTACCTCGTTTGCTTCATTGCCCTCCTGTTCATGGGGCCGGGCAAAGTAAGCCTCGACAGGTTCATTGCAAAATAAGATCTCATTCGACGGGCATTGCCATTGATCATACTCTTCGCAGATCGCCGCGCCAGTTTTTGATCTGCTTCTTGATCGCGTCGTTCGTCAGATTTTCTTCTGCTGCTCTCCTGGCCAGACCAGGTAATTCTTCATCAGACGCAAAGCGAAGGGCAATGATCTGACCAAGTGTTAGCCGGTGATCGAGTGCCTTGCCTGTGAGGACGAAATGGCGAAGGCCTTCTTCGGCACGTATGGCCCGGTCCTGAACCTTCAGGGCAAAGGCGCGGCTATGATAATAGAGGCTAAAGAGGATCAAAGCCACCAGCACCAGCAAGGATGCTGAATAGAGTTGCTCCCGGCTGGAGTAGATCACGTTCCTGATGGCTCCGATCAATAGCACGACGATGGATACGAGAGTCAGTCCGTGATATGCCCACACGATGCGGCGGTGGTTGCTGTAATTCTGTTCTTTCATACGCGTGTTTGTGGATGTTCAAATTTTTTGAAAGCTATTTCCAGGCAGCTCATTTT
>DATMHB010000039.1:0-5585 GCA_035555175.1 Flavisolibacter sp.
TCATTTTTCCATTGATGATAAACTCTTTCTACTTCATGTGAATTCCTTTCCAGGTTCTGTCCGTTTTTATTGCCATCGAAATTCCATCCATGAATGTCGTCTATGTACCCATTCCCGTCATCATCCTTGCCATTGCCGCTGATCTCTTTCGAATTGGTCCAGAGAACCGGCTTGAGGTCTTCCTGTGTGGTATCGATGCCGCTGTCGATGACGGCAACGATCACCGTTGTGCTTTTTCTTCCTTTCAACAGCTCATAGGCCTGGTCAAGGCTGATGCCCATATAACCGTCTTTGTTTGCATCAAGCAGGTGCCAGCCATTCTTTTTCTCCCTCGTTTGAGCAACAGAAAAAATAAAACTAAGAAGGAGAAGAACGGAGGAAAAGGTCTTTTTCATGTGGTAGTATTCTGTCTATGAAATTGTGAGAAAAAAATTTTGGACAACAAACGCGGATCGAAAAGTCAAAAGTGAAACGATTGCACGCAGGACGCTTCCCCGGCTTGTTTTTCCGGCCGAAAAAAATTGAAGAAGTTAATGGTAAGGATCGTGCTTTGAATCCTTTTGGATTTTCTCCGCGCAAGCGGGATGACTTTTTCAATTCTTTCGAATTTTCAACAAAACCTGTTAACTACACAACGCTTATACCTGTTCTTTCCCTCATCATCTCGCGCACCGCGTCTGCAACGGCTTGCGCGTCGTATCCGCATTCGCGATGCAGCTCTTTTAGTGTACCATGCTCAACGATCCTGTCGGGAATGCCCAATATCTTCAGCTCATTGTTATAGTGATGTTGTGCCATGAATTCGGCCACCGCACTTCCGAATCCACCGAGCACAGTTCCATCTTCTACCGTAATGATCTTTTCATACTGTTGCAGCGCTTCATGCAGCATAGCTTCGTCAAGAGGCTTTGCAAACCGCATGTCGTAGTGAGCGGGTGTAAGGCCTTCCCCTCTCAAATCCCTGATGGCCGCAGCGGCGAAATTCCCCGGGTGGCCAAGGCTAAGGATCGCAATCTGTTTGCCATCTCTTATCTTTCGTCCTCTACCGATCTGGATTTCCTCGAATGGCTTTTTCCATTCTGCCATTACACCTTCACCCCGCGGATAACGGATGACGAACGGAGCGTGGGTGGATTCAAGTTGAGCCGTGAACATCAGGTTTCTGAGCTCCTGTTCATTCATCGGAGCACTGATCACCATATTTGGAATGCAACGGAAATAAGCGATATCATAAGCGCCATGGTGCGTGGGCCCATCATCGCCTACAAGACCCGCACGGTCTAGGCAGAAGATCACCGGTAATTTTTGTATCGCCACATCATGTACCACCTGGTCGAAAGCCCTTTGCATGAACGACGAATAAATGTTGCAGAAGACCTTCATGCCCTGCGTAGCCATGCCCGCGCTGAGGGTAACGGCATGCTGCTCGCATATGCCCACGTCAAACGCGCGGTTCGGCATTTTTTCCATCATGAATTTCATGGATGAACCACTGGGCATGGCAGGGGTTATGCCCACGATCTTTGAATTTTGTTCTGCCAGTTCAATAATGCTATGTCCAAAAACGTCCTGGTACTTCGGCGGCTGTGGCAGCTCAAATTTTTTCTTGTAGATCTCGCCCGTAATCTTGTCAAACAAGCCGGGTGCATGCCATTTGGTTTGATCTTTTTCGGCCAGCGCATAGCCCTTCCCTTTCACTGTAACGATATGCAACAGCTTAGGGCCAGGAATATTTCTCAGGTCTTTTAGCGTATCAACAAGCTTTGTGATATTGTGTCCATCTATAGGAGCGAAATAGCGGAGGTTCAATGCTTCAAAAAGATTCGAGCTCTTAGTGACCATACCTTTGATGCTTGCTTCCAGCTTCGAAGCCATGTCGCGTGTAAATCTTTTTCCCACAGGCAATTTTCCCAACAGGTTCCAAACATCGTCGCGCAGCTTGTTGTAGGTATGCGACGTTGTAATGTCGGTAAGGTATTCTTTCAGGGCGCCGACATTGGGGTCAATGCTCATACAATTATCGTTCAGCACAATGAGGACATCCGTATCCGCAACGCCGGCATGATTCAGCGCTTCGAATGCCATGCCCGCAGTCATTGAACCATCGCCGATTACAGCCACTGCCTTGCGGTCTGATTCTCCCTTGTATTTTGCTGCCATGGCCATTCCCAGGGCCGCCGAAATAGAAGTAGAGGAGTGGCCGACCCCGAATGTATCGTAAGGACTTTCGCTCCGTTTTGGAAATCCGCTTAAGCCCTTGTATTTCCGGTTCGTGATAAACTGATCGCGGCGGCCGGTGAGTATCTTATGACCATATGCCTGGTGACCCACGTCCCAGACTAACTGGTCATAAGGGGTATTATAGATATAATGAAGGGCAACGGATAGCTCCACAACGCCCAGGCTCGCGGCAAAATGCCCTCCATGGACGCTCACAACGTCAATAATGAACTGGCGCAGTTCATCGCATACCTGGTGCAATTGTTCCTTGGGGATTTTCTTCAGGTCATCGGGGGAATCAATAGTTTGCAATAGAGGCCCGGCCGTGATGTGCATTAGGATGAATTGAATTGTAAAAATATCTGTTTTTTCAACAAATGGCGAAGCGCCCGGGACAGGCTTAACAAAGCCCAAAGGATTTTACCAAACGCTCCAATAATTAACCCTGATCAAGTATATCACGAATCCGTGACTTATTTATTCCATTTGTAAAACTTATCTTCCACTGGTATATTTACGAAAGTCCTTAACAGGGCCCGCCCTTAGATTTGTAAAATGCCGCGAACAATCTCCCCCAGGTACTGGGGTTTTCAAATGGTAGGTTGGGGTTTATTTGCCCTGATCAACTTGTTTTTTGCCTTTGTATTTGAACAGATCGACCCCGATGGGATCCTGTTCTGCCGGCTGCTGTTTTTCGTTGAGATCGGGATCATCCTTTCGCACCTGATGCGGTCCACTATCAAAAGGAATAACCTTCTGATGAGGCCCATCAATCAGCAGATTATCCTTTTTGTGATCCTTACCCTCCTGTATGCAGTAGGCCTTTCGCTGGCGCAAAGCCTTTTTGAAAGCTATTATAAGCTCATCATGAGCAAGGGCGAAGTGGTTCCTTTTCATATCCTCTATTACCGCAACCTTTGGTCTGCCTTCATCCTCCTTTTTATTTGGAACTGCATCTATTTTATGTACCATTATGTGGCCAAGAGCCGTAAACAGCAAATGGATACTCTGCAACTTGAGGCACTGGTGAAGGAGCTCGAACTGAAAACGATCAAGGCCCATATCAACCCGCATTTTATTTTCAATGCTTTGAACAGCATCCGTGCGCTGATAGATGAGAACCCCGCACGCGCGCGCACCGCTGTAACAGAACTCAGCAACATCCTGCGCAGCAGTCTTAACGCAGAGAAAGGTGAAACCGTCAGCCTCGGCGAAGAATTAAAGATTGTAAAAGACTACCTGGCACTAGAGAACATGAGGTTCGAAGACCGCCTCAGGATCGAATACCAGATCGATGACAACACGCTTGCCCAGCAGGTGCCGCCCATGATGTTGCAGACCCTTGTGGAGAATGCCATCAAGCACGGCATCAGCAAACAGGTAAAGGGCGGCATTGTAAAGATCATCTCGGATTTTAAAGAGAACTTCCATGAACTTGCCGTGCAGAATACCGGCCATTTAAATGGCCATTCTTCTTCAAGAGGCTTTGGCCTTTCAAGCACCCAGGACCGGCTCAATCTGCTTTTCGGAGAAAAAGCGAAATTTGAGATACGCCAGGTGAATACTAACCTGGTGGAAGCGAAAGTTTTAATTCCTGCATTTTAAAATAACGATACATGAAGGCAATCATCATTGACGACGAACGTTTGGCTCGTACGGAATTGCGCAAGCTGTTACAGGACTTCCCTGAAATTGAAATAGTGGATGAGGCGTCCAATGCCGACGAAGGGATCCAAAAAATCGAGAACCATAATCCCGACCTCGTCTTCCTGGATATACAGATGCCCGGGAAAACAGGTTTCGACATGCTGTCGGAACTGGATCATGCTCCGCAAGTGATCTTTACAACGGCCTACGACGAATATGCGCTGAAGGCATTTGAAGTGAATGCACTTGATTATCTATTGAAGCCGGTAGAACCACGCAGGCTGGCCGACGCAGTGGAGAAATTGAGGAGGTCTTCACAAAACGGTGGTAATGGCGAACGGACCAACCATCATTTCGATGCCAACAGCATCCTCGGCGAAAGCGATCAGGTATTTGTAAAGGACGGTGAGCGCTGCTGGTTTGTGAAACTGGGAGAAGTGCGGCTATTCGAAAGCGTTGGCAATTATGCAAAGGTGTTCTTTGGCAGCAACAAGCCGCTTATTTTGAAATCGCTCAATGCGCTGGAGGAGCGGCTGGATGACAAGGTTTTTTTCCGCGCCAACAGAAAGCATATTGTGAACCTGAGGATGATCGAAAAGATCGAACCGTATTTTAATGGAGGCCTGTTGCTTGAACTGAAGGGCGGAGAGAAAATAGAAGTGAGCAGAAGACAGACTGTAAAGTTCAAGGAAATGATGAGCCTTTGATGGCATCAGCTAAACGCTGAAAGCTTTTCAAAATTCAAATCTTCATGAAGAAATTATTCCTGTTCTTTTCTATTGCCGTTACTTCTGCCGTCTTTGCACAGGATGCTGTGATCAATCCGGCCGAAGTAAAAAGGATCGAAAGCATGCTGGCATCGGATGATATGCGAGGCCGCAGGACGGGCACGCCCGATATCGACAGGGCAGCCGCGTTTATAGCAGATGAATTTAAAAAGGCAGGATTGCAACCGCTGGCAGGCAAAAGCTTCTTGCAGGAGTTTACCATGGTGAGGCCAAAACTCACCTCGCTGAAATATGAAGTGGGTACAGGTGAAATCGATCCGAAGAATATCATCCTCATCACCTCCCAGCCGGAATTGAAGGTCGACGAAAAATCCGCCTATGAGATCCAGACCATTGCCGCAACCGATAACTTCTCTCAAAAAGCGCAGGCGGCGGTGCGGTCTAATAAAAATTTAATTGTTTTTATAGACACTGCACACGCGGCCAGCTTTCCCAGATTGATGAATTTGAAGCGGCAGCTATTCATGTCCAAAACCTCGGTCATCTTTATTCTTGGCGTTGAGCAGCCAAAGGAATTTAAGATCAAGGCAGAAGAAGCTATCGAAGAAACAAAATTCACGAATGTGGTGGGGGTGCTGCCCGGAAAGAGCAGGAAGAATGAATACGTCATCTTCTCCGGACATTATGACCACCTCGGCATCGCACGACAAGCGATGAACGGCGACAGCATTTACAATCGAGCCAACGACGATGCCGCCGGAACGACGGCCGTCATTATGCTGGCGAATCATTTCAGAAAACTGAATAATAATGAGCGGACACTCGTGTTTGCTGCCTTCACTGCCGAAGAGATAGGAGGTTTCGGTTCCCGGTATTTTTCCACGCAATTCGATCCCGCCCAGGTAGTGGCAATGTTCAATATAGAAATGATCGGCACTGAAAGCAAGTGGGGGAAGAATGCAGCCTATATCACGGGCTTTGAAAAAACCA
>DATMHB010000040.1:0-8589 GCA_035555175.1 Flavisolibacter sp.
GTACGATTGAAACACCGGAAGGACCGAACATTGGTCTGATCTCTACGCTTTGCGTACACGCTTCTATCAACGAAATGGGCTTTATCGAAACGCCTTACCGCAAGGTGAGCAACGGTAAAGTGGAAATGAAGCAACTCACATTCCTGAGTGCAGAAGAAGAAGATACCGCAAAGATCGCGCAGGCGAATACGCCGCTCGATGACAAAGGAAACTTTGCCGAAGAAAAGATCGTAAGCCGCGAAACCGGCGACTTCCCGATCCTTGACCGTGGTGAAGTGGAATACATGGACGTAGCCCCCAACCAGATCGTTGGCTTGAGTGCTTCATTGATCCCCTTCCTGGAGCATGATGATGCCAACAGGGCGCTGATGGGATCTAACATGCAACGTCAGGCTGTGCCCCTGCTTCGCCCCGATGTGCCGGTAGTAGGTACGGGCCTTGAAGGAAAGGCAGCCCGTGATGCCAGGATACAGATCCACGCAGAAGGCGAAGGTGTTGTTGAATTCGTTGATGCAAATGAGATCCATGTACGCTACAACCGCAATGAAGAGCAGCGTCTGGTTTCTTTCGAAGATGACCTCAGGGTTTACAAGCTCACAAAGTTCATCAAGACCAACCAGGAAACTTCCATCAACCTCAAGCCTGCTGTAAAAAAAGGCCAGAGGGTGAAAGAAGGCGATTTCCTTACCGAGGGTTATGCAACCAAGGAAGGGGAGCTCGCATTGGGTAAAAACCTGAAGGTGGCCTTCATGCCATGGAAAGGATACAATTTCGAAGATGCCATCGTGATCAGCGAAAGGGTAGTAAAAGAAGACATGTTTACTTCGGTGCATATTTCCGAATATGAGCTTGAAGTACGCGATACAAAACTCGGTGAAGAGGAACTGACGCCGGATATTCCCAACGTTTCTGAAGAAGCAACGAAGGACCTCGATGAAAACGGTATCATCCGTATCGGTGCGCAGATCAAGGAAGGTGATATTCTCATCGGAAAGATCACACCGAAAGGTGAATCAGATCCTACGCCCGAAGAAAAACTGCTGCGCGCCATCTTTGGTGACAAGGCAGGTGATGCAAAAGATGCTTCACTGAAAGCACCGAATGGTGTTGAAGGTGTGGTGATCAGCAAGAAATTGTTCCAGAGAGCTAAGAAGGATAAGAACGCGAAAGTGCGCGAGAAAGCAGCCATAGAAAAGCTGGAGAAGATCCATGAAAAGAATATGGCCGATCTTATGGAAGTGCTGCTCGACAAATTGCAGCAGCTTCTGAAAGAAAGAGCTTCCGCCGGTGTCAGCAACAACTTCGGTGAAGTGCTGATCGGCAAGGGTGCGAAGTTCACGCAAAAGAACCTTGCGCAGATCGACTACATGAACGTTAATCCTCTTGGATGGACAGGCGATGCAAAAGTGGATGACCAGATAAACATCCTCCTCCACAACTACAGCATCAAGTACAATGAGGAATTAGGAAGATATAAGAGAGAGAAGTTCAACATCTCGATCGGTGACGAGCTGCCTGCAGGTGTATTAAAGCTTGCAAAGGTTTACATCGCTGTAAAGCGTAAGCTGAAAGTGGGTGATAAAATGGCCGGCCGCCACGGTAACAAAGGAATCGTTGCGAAGATCGTTCGCGCAGAGGATATGCCGTTCCTGGAAGACGGAACACCGGTTGATATCGTACTGAATCCGCTGGGTGTGCCTTCAAGGATGAACCTTGGTCAGATCTATGAAACGGTGCTCGGCTGGGCCGGTGAAAAGATGGGTGTTCGCTTTGCAACGCCGATCTTCGACGGAGCTTCTGTTGAAGACATTGCGAAGAACATCGAAGCAGCAGGACTTCCTTCTTTCGGACATACTTACCTGTATGATGGTGAAACCGGAGAACGCTTCCACCAGAAAGCAACGGTAGGTGTGATCTATATTATCAAGCTGCACCACATGGTGGATGACAAGATGCACGCAAGGAGCATCGGACCATACAGTCTCATTACGCAGCAGCCTCTCGGCGGTAAGGCGCAGTTTGGCGGTCAGCGTTTTGGTGAGATGGAAGTGTGGGCGCTCGAAGCATACGGTGCGTCGAACATTCTCCAGGAACTTTTGACAATTAAATCAGACGACATCATCGGTCGTGCTAAAACATACGAGGCCATCGTGAAAGGTGAAAACATTCCAAGGTCCGGTTTTCCTGAATCTTTCAATGTATTGGTACATGAACTCAGGGGATTAGGATTGGACCTCAAGTTCCATGATTAAAAGATCTTGATTGCGTTTCCGTCCCGCCCGCGGGACGGAAAACCCGCAACAAGGAACAATCAGACATCACAAATCTAAAAATCAGAAATAGTCAAATATGGCTTTTAATAAAAGAGATAACCGTCCGAGACCTAGTTTTTCAAAGATTACGATCGGACTTGCTTCGCCCGACAGCATTCTCGAAAAAAGCTTCGGTGAAGTCCTCAAGCCTGAAACCATCAACTATCGTACGTACAAGCCTGAAAGAGATGGTTTGTTCTGCGAAAGGATTTTTGGTCCTGTGAAAGATTACGAATGCGCCTGCGGAAAATACAAGCGCATCCGTTATAAAGGTATTGTGTGCGACCGCTGCGGTGTGGAAGTAACAGAGAAGAAAGTACGTCGCGAAAGAATGGGCCACATCAAATTGGTCGTACCTGTTGTACACATCTGGTACTTCAAGTCGCTCCCTAACAAGATCGGCTACCTGCTGGGCATGAGCTCCAAAAAACTGGAGAGCATTGTTTATTACGAGCGCTTCGTGGTAATTCAATCCGGCATTCGTGCGGATAAAGGGCAGAACTATGGCGACCTGCTGACAGAAGAAGAATACCTCGATATTCTTGATACCCTTCCAAAAGATAACCAGTATCTGCCCGATGAAGATCCGAACAAGTTCATTGCGAAGATGGGTGCTGAAGCCGTGCATGACCTGCTGGCGCGCATCGATCTCGATCAATTATCCTTCGATCTTCGTAATGCTGCGGCAACAGAAACTTCACAGCAACGTAAGGCCGACGCCCTGAAGCGTTTGTCCGTTGTTGAATCTTTCCGTGATGCACAGTCGAGAATTTCCAACCGTCCCGAGTGGATGGTGATGCTATATATTCCGGTTATTCCGCCCGAACTGCGTCCGCTTGTTCCCCTGGATGGCGGCCGCTTCGCTTCTTCCGATCTGAATGACCTCTATCGTCGTGTGATCATCCGTAACAATCGTTTGAAGCGTTTGCTGGAGATCAAAGCGCCAGAGGTGATCCTGCGTAATGAAAAGCGTATGCTGCAGGAAGCAGTGGATAGTCTTTTCGATAACAGCCGTAAATCGAATGCTGTAAAGGCAGAAGGCGGGCGCGCACTGAAATCCCTTTCAGACGTATTGAAAGGAAAGCAGGGCCGTTTCCGTCAGAACCTGCTGGGTAAACGTGTTGACTACTCTGGCCGTTCGGTGATCGTTGTAGGTCCTGAACTGAAATTGTATGAGTGCGGTTTGCCAAAGGATATGGCTGCAGAGCTCTTCAAGCCATTCATCATTCGCAAATTGATTGAAAGAGGTATCGTAAAAACAGTGAAGTCAGCAAGGAAACTTGTCGACAAGAAAGAAGCTGTTGTTTGGGATATCCTCGAAAATATTCTGAAGGGTCATCCGGTCATGTTGAACCGTGCCCCGACGCTTCACCGTTTGTCTATTCAGGCTTTCCAGCCAAAGCTGGTGGAAGGAAAGGCGATCCAGCTGCATCCGCTCGTTACGACCGCGTTCAACGCCGACTTCGACGGTGACCAGATGGCCGTGCACGTTCCGCTGAGCCATGCCGCGATCCTCGAGGCGCAACTGCTCATGCTGGCGTCACACAACATCCTGAACCCGCAGAACGGAACACCCATCACGCTTCCTTCACAGGACATGGTGTTGGGCCTGTATTATATTTCAAAAGGAAAGAAATCAACCGATAGAGAAAAGGTGCGCGGTGAAGGTAAAGCCTTTTACAGCGAAGAAGAAGTGCTGATCGCTTACAATGAAGGCGTCGTTGACCTGCATGCATGGATCAAGGTTAAGACCAACGTCCGTGAAGAGGACGGACTTCTTACGCATAAGCTGATCGACACTACTGTTGGACGTGTGATTTTCAACCAGCACGTGCCAAGAGAAGTTGGTTTCGTAAATGCACTCCTCACCAAGAAGAACCTTCGTGAGATCATTGGGGATATCATCAGCATTACCAATGTTCCAAAAACAGCCAAGTTCCTCGATGATATCAAACAGCTTGGATTCCGTACAGCCTTCCAGGGTGGTCTTTCGTTCTCGATCAATGACCTTATCATTCCCGAGATCAAGAATGAACTCCTCGAGAATGCAAAGGTGGAAGTGGAAGAAGTGTGGGAGAACTATAACATGGGGCTTATCACCAACAACGAGCGTTACAACCAGATCGTTGACATCTGGTCGAGGGTGGATACTAGGATCACGGAAACTCTGATCCGCGAATTATCCTCCGACAAGCAGGGTTTCAACTCTGTTTACATGATGCTCGATTCAGGTGCCCGCGGTTCGAAGCAGCAGATCAAGCAGCTTGCCGGTATGAGGGGATTGATGGCGAAGCCAAGAAAATCAGGGTCAACAGGATCAGAGATCATCGAGAACCCGATCCTCTCGAACTTCAAGGGTGGTCTGAATGTGTTGGACTATTTCATCTCTACACACGGTGCGCGTAAAGGTCTTGCCGATACGGCTCTTAAAACAGCCGATGCCGGTTACCTCACACGCCGTCTTGTTGACGTTGCACAGGATGTGGTGATCACAGAAGAAGATTGCGGAACACTGCGTGGTATTGCCACCTCCGCTCTGAAAGATAATGAAGACATCATCGAGCCATTGAGCGACAGGATCGCCGGCCGTACCTCTCTTCACGACGTGTACGACCCTCAAAGCGAGCAGCTGCTCGTTGCGGCAGGCGAGCCTATCACAGGCGATCTGGCACAGCGCATTGAAGATGCAGGTATTGAGACCGTAGAGATCCGCTCTGTGCTCACTTGCGAAAGCAAGCGCGGTACCTGTGTGAAGTGTTATGGTAAGAACCTGGCTACAGGTTACCTGGCACAACGTGGTGATGCCGTCGGTATCATTGCCGCGCAGTCGATCGGAGAACCTGGTACCCAGCTTACACTGCGTACCTTCCACGTGGGTGGTGTTGCCGGATCTGCAGCCGTTGAATCAACGTTAACCGCAAAATTCGAAGGCACGATACAGTTCGATGGTCTGCGTACCGTCATTACTCAAAATAACGAAGGCGAAAATGTTCAGGTGGTCATTGGCCGTACCGGTGAGGTGCGGATCATGGATACGAAGAATGACCGTCTTCTGATCACCAACAATATTCCTTATGGCGCTACACTGCAGGTGAAGGATGGACAAAAGATTGCGAAGGGCGATGTGATCTGCACATGGGATCCATTCAACAACGTGATCATTGCCGAGATCAATGGTGCGGTGAAGTTTGAAAACGTGCTTGAGGGCATTACTTACCGCGAAGAGGCTGACGAACAGACCGGCCACCGCGAGAAAGTAGTGATTGAGACAAAGGACAAAACCAAGATTCCTTCGATCGTTGTATCGGGTAAGGAACAGAAATCATACAACCTTCCGACAGGTTCTCACATTATTCCCGAAGACGGCGAAGACGTGAAAGCAGGAACCGTGATCGTTAAGATCCCGCGCGTGCTTGGAAAGTTGAGAGATATTACCGGTGGTCTTCCAAGGGTAACGGAGCTTTTCGAAGCAAGGAACCCATCGAATCCCGCCATTGTTTCTGAGATCGACGGTGTGGTAACTATGGGTGCTGTGAAGCGTGGTAACCGCGAGATCATTATCGAAGCAAAGGACGGCGTGACGAAGAAATACCTTGTACCGCTGACCCGGCAGATCCTTGCACAGGATGGCGACTTTGTAAAAGCTGGTTCGCCGCTGTCAGACGGACAGATCTCACCACAGGATATTCTCGCCATTCAGGGGCCGTTCGCCGTACAGCAGTATGTTGTGAACGAGATCCAGGAAGTGTACAGATTGCAGGGTGTGAAGATCAATGACAAGCATATCGAGGTAATCGTTCGCCAGATGATGCGTAAGGTATCGATCGTTGATCCGGGTGATACGAAGTTCCTCGAGGAAGACCTGACCGACAAGTTTGAATTCCTGGAAGAAAATGATTTCATCTTCGACAAGAAAGTAGTTACCGAAGCCGGTGATTCTTCCAAAATGCGTCCAGGCCAGATCGTTAGCTTGCGGGAATTGAGGGAAGAGAATTCGATCCTGCGCCGCAACGACAAGAAGCTTGTAGAATACCGCGATGCCAAGCCGGCAACGTCTGCGCCAACATTGTTGGGTATCACTAAGGCCTCACTTGGTGTGCAAAGCTGGATATCGGCGGCTTCGTTCCAGGAAACCACCAAAGTGTTGTCATCAGCTGCCATCCAAGGCAAGACCGATGATATGCTTGGACTGAAAGAGAATGTGATCACGGGTCACTTGATCCCGGCAGGTACCGGTCTTCGTGAGTTCGAGAATATGGTAGTAGGTAGCAAGGAGGAGTACGAATTGCTGCAGACGGCCAGGGAAGCAATGACCTTCGACGAAGAAGAATAATCGCACATAAGAAAAATTAAAGGAGCAGTTAAACTGCTCCTTTTTTTATGCTCCTGTCAAGGCAAATCACTTCGATGATGAAACCTGATTAACCTTTGAACTTCTTCACTATTTTTAGTGCGGAATGATGATGGAATTGTCGTTGGGCAGTGAGCGAATTTCATTGTGAAAACATTGTGAATCAGTGATATTGATGATTAGTTAACTGTTTCATAAAGTGACCGGTCATTTTCGTTTTCGCGACGTATCAAATGTTATTTTGCAAAAAAAATGGGCATGAAAAACGCAGCAATGATTTTAAATGCTGTTCTCCTCGTGTTGGTTGCTATACTATTTTACCTTCATTTTTCTTCAAAGGAAAAACCCAGGGAGGCTGTGGTAAAGTCAAGCCAGACGGAGAATTTCAATAAAGATTTTCGCATTGCCTATTTTGAAATGGACTCGATCGAAAATTCTTTTGCCATGGTAAAGGATGTGAAGTCTGAATTGAGCAGGGAAGAAGACAAGATCAAATCGGAGAATGCCCGTTTGCAGAAACTTTATGCCGAAAGATACAACCAGTACCAGGGGCAACAACTTTCGCAGGTGCAGTCTGAAGCGGCCAGTAAGGACATGATGGAACTGCAGGACCGCATCAGGGGACAGCAGCAGGAAATGGATCAGAAATACCAGGATCTCTATATGCGTAAAATGCGTGACGTAAAGATCAAGATCGAAGACTTCCTGAAGGAATACAATAAAACAAAAGGTTACTCTTATATATTCTCGTATGAGCCGGGATTTATTTTTTACCGTGATACGGCGTATAATATTACAAGTGACGTGATCCGGGGATTGAACAGCCGGTATAAGAAGAAATAAGTCTGGAAAAAATTGGAGGATCCCCGCATTGGCCGGGGATTTTTTATGCCCTCAACTATTCGTTCCGGCACATGTTCCTCTTCTTATATGTGATGAATCGTTGAATTCATTTATCTTGGAAAAAAACTCGGTTCATGATCGAACATCAATTAACTGCCGAAGAAGCGATTCAGGAAGATAAATCCTTCAAAAGGTCATTAGGACTGTTGGATGCGACCATGGTGGTTGCGGGGTCTATGATCGGATCAGGTATTTTTATTGTCAGTGCCGATATGCTAAAGGATGTGGGTTCTGCAGGCTGGCTGATTGCTGCCTGGCTGATCACAGGCTTCATGACGCTGACGGCCGCCGTGAGTTATGGTGAACTGAGCGCCATGTTTCCCAAGGCAGGGGGGCAGTACGTTTACCTGAAGGAAGCCTACAATCCACTGATCGCATTTCTTTATGGCTGGAGTTTTTTTGCCGTGATACAAACCGGCACGATCGCTGCGGTAGGCGTTGCCTTTGCGAAGTTTGCGGCTTATATATTTCCTTCTTTGAGTGATACCAATTATATACTCGGAGGCGCCACCGGCTTTCATATTTCGGCCGCGCAGCTGGTTTCCATTTTGCTGATCATTTTCCTAACGTATGTGAATACCCGCGGCGTGAAAGAGGGAAAGATTATCCAGACGAGTTTTACGCTGACCAAGCTGGTTGCATTATTCGGTCTTATTCTTTTTGGCTTTCTCCTTGCCGCAAAAGCAGGCGTTTGGAATGCTAACTGGACAGATGCATGGAACTTTCAGCGGCATGCTTCAAGGATCGGCGATGGAAGCGGGAATACATGGGTGCAACTCGCGGGTTTTGCCGCGGTCGGCGCCATGGCTTCTGCCATGGTGGGCTCTATATTTAGCAGCGATGCCTGGAACAACGTTACCTTCAAAGCAGGCGAGATCAAGAACCCGCAGAAGAATATTGGCCTGAGTCTCTTTTTGTGAACACTGATCGTAACGATCATTTATGTGGCCGCGAATCTCATGTATCTCTCCGTGTTGCCTATTCATGAACTGGCCTTTGCCAAAGACAACCGTATTGCGCTTT
>DATMHB010000041.1:0-2883 GCA_035555175.1 Flavisolibacter sp.
GATGCGAAGAATGTTCCCCTTAATATAGTGCACACGGTGTTTATGACAGGCTTTACCGATGCGGCAGGCCTGAAAAAAAGAGCGATGTCAATGAATAGTGCTTCACTGGAACAACAAATGAACTCGGTGTACAAGCAAAAAGTAGCCCCGGTGATGGGAGGCCTGAATATGGATCCATCTACAATGACATCCAAAGACTACGAACGTGCCGCGAAATTAATGGACGCTGCCGACGAAGTCATCCATATAACCTGGTATACCTCGCTTTATAATTTCCCACTCAAAGGGAGGCTCAGGAACCATCAGCAGCTTGTGTTTGATGAAACGCTTGACGGAAAACAAATCTCCATGTTTCCCAATCTTGCCTATGCCACGTTCAAAGCAAAGATCGAGCACATAGAGCAGTAGGAATACCATCCCAGTCGGACATGCATTTGTTACTAAAATATTTAGTATTTTAGCGCAAACGGTTTTGGATGATGCCTGGTTTATTCAACGATATCGAGCTCCTGAATGCTGGCCCGAAACGCTTTATTGATTACAAGCTGCCCGGAGCGGATCTTAAACTTTGGGAAGGGTTTTTTGAAAAGGAGGAATCGGACTTTTATTACCGGTTGTTCCTTGAAACCATGCCCTGGGCACAGCATCGCAGAAAAATGTATGAAAAAATGGTAGCCGATCCGCGGCTGACGGCCTGGTTTGGACCGGACGGCACCAACGAATGGACACCTGAATTGATGGCGATAAAGGAAAAAGTAGAGAATGCCTGCAAGATTTCGTTTGATAGTGTGCTGCTCAATTATTATCGCGATGGAAATGATTCCGTGGCCTGGCACAGTGATAACCTGCCTTCTTCAGGCAGGCATCATGCCATAGCATCGGTGACCTTCGGTGAGACCAGACTGTTCAAAGTGCGGCACAAGCGCGATAGATTTTTCAGGCAGATCGATATTCCATTGACGCACGGAAGTTTTTTATTGATGGGAGAAACGATGCAGCTGCATTACGAGCACCATGTGCCGAAGACATCAAAACAGATCGCGGCACGCATCAATCTTACGTTTGAAAGCATTGAGGAATTCGAGGCGGGCGAACGGAGTCATTGGACGTTCCTTGTGTTTTACTGCAGTCTTTGCGTTTCAACCTTTGATGCTCGGCCCTGCCTGCTCGTCATTTGTGTTTTCCAGCCAGAGAGGATTTCAGTGAAACGCTTCAATCTGCTTGTCCCCTAAATCATTATTGACGAAGATGCTTTGGTTCCCCGCAGACACGAGGCGGACTGAAGAACGCAAAACATTTCAAAGCTCCACTCCCCCGGGGTCTTCTGCTCAGCCCTTTTTGGATTTCCGACACCCCGGGGAACTCCCGTGAACGGATTTCAAATCCCCGTTTCCCTTAATTCATGGGGACTGTAACGAAAGCAGAGCCATGAAAAAACTTCGTTGCTAATACAGTTGCGGGCCCGTGGCAACAGTAAGGCCGCTCACGTTGGCCAAAAAAGCTTTGGCGATAATTTCGTTTTTTGCGTTCACCGTGCACAAAGCGATTCCATTCCGGCGCAGCGCCGGAAAGCATTCGCCAATAACGGAGCGTCCTACGCAGTAGCCATCACATCTGCATTCCTTTCCTCTTTCACATCCACATCTTCCAGTATCCGCTGATGCCGCGCATTGCTTGCTATATACAAAGCAAATGCTGCAAGAGCTGAATCCTTCAGAAGATTGGTCAATGAAACCCGCGCATACTCGGGATCTGCCGTATTGAGGTAATTCGGCAGGTGAATGGAAAGTACAAAACTGAATAAAAGCGCGGCGAGAAGGTAAGCGGCTACTCTTACCAGTTTGTTGGTCATAAATGCGATAGCCGTCAAAATGAATGAGACGCCAACTACATAAACCCAAATGATGCCGCCCGGCAAAAACGTGGGGACTTTAACAAGCAAGTCGTAGGGATGAATAAAGTGTTGAACTCCGAAGACGAGCATGACAAGAGCTAAAATAAAGATGGCGATCCTCGAAACAGTGTGTTGATTCATCACCATTGATTTAGTACTCTAAAGTTAGCCTATATTTTAATTCGCCCGGTGCGGCCATCCTTTTAAAACTGCCGCTTGTCCGGCTTTGGAAAAAAATTTGTCACGGACAATTATCAATCGAACTGAGGAATAACGATAATGAAGATGGTGCCTTCGCCTTCCCTGGATTCTGCTCTGATAATCCCCTCGTGATTCTCCACGATCTTTTTGGCTATGGCAAGTCCCAGTCCGCTGCCTTCGTATTCCGCTTTGGGATGCAGCCGTTTGAAAAGCTCGAACACTTTTTCGTTAAACTCTTCTGAAAAGCCAATGCCGTTATCCGTGAATGTGAGCCTTAAGTATTTTTTGGCAGGCTTCAATTTCGCAAACTGCCCGTCAGTTATCCAGGCGAACTCGATTCTAATGACCGGCGGAACGCCTTTCTTTGAGAATTTGAGCGCATTCGAAATAAGGTTCTGGAACAATTGACGGAATTGGGACGGAATGATGCAAGCTTCCGGTAAGGTTGCTGCAATGATCTTTGCCGCTTTTTCCTGGATGGCCTGGTCGAGTAATTCAGTGACTTCTGCAAGTATCGTCTGCAGACTGTATCGCCGTTTTTCCCTTGTCGAATCAAGCAAGGAAAAGGATAGGATATCTTCCACCATGCGCCGCATAGCAGTAGAGGCAGACTGCACTTTTTTGAGATTGGCCCGCGAAGCCTCTGAAAGCTTTGCCCGGTCTTTTTCGATCACCATATCGGTGAACATATTGATCTTCCGAAGTGGTTCCTTCAGATCATGGCTGGCAACAAACGCAAATTGCTGCAGGCTTTCATTCGACCGCTCCAGCTGGCGTGGTTTTTTGAT
>DATMHB010000042.1:0-3329 GCA_035555175.1 Flavisolibacter sp.
GCACTGGAGGACTGAATAGCCATACGCAATCAGATATTTGATTGTTGTAAGGTAAGAAGGAAAACCGTAACGAAAACCCCGTGTGAAAATTTCGCGCGCGATCGTGACGGTTAAACGCCGATGGTAAAACCATTCGGAATAATGGCGCCCTTCTTCAGCACAATGATCCCTTCCTTGACTGCATATAAAGGCGTGTCTCCGTCCTCAAGGTGATTTCCACCTACGATGCGCACGTCGTCACCAATGCGGCAGTTCTTGTCCACGATGGCATTGCTGATCTGGCATCGGTTACCAACGCCTAACTGGGGAAGGCCGTGCTGTTGGTCGGCTGCAATGTCTGCCAGCGTTTCATAATAATCATTGCCCATCAAATACACATTCACCAGATTGGTATCGTGCCCGATGCGCGAACGGATACCGATCACCGAATTTTCAATGTGCGCCGCATTCACAATACAGCCATCGGCAATGATCGTATGATCGAGCCTTGTGCCGCTCACTTTTGCAGGCGGCAGCATGCGCGCGCGGGTGTAAATTGTTTTTGTATTGTCGAACAGATTGAATTCAGGCAGGTCCTTCGTCAAACCCAGGTTAGCGTGAAAGAAAGCCGGAATGTTTCCAATGTCTTCCCAATAACCCTCATATTGATAGGATGCCACCCTGTATTTTTCAATCGACTGCGGAATGATCTCTTTTCCGAAATCTGTTGCATCCCTGTATTCGTTTTGCAAAAGATCAAAGAGGAGCTGACGGTTGAAAATATAAATACCCATCGACGCCAGGTATTCCTTGCCCTTGCTGCGCATATCATCACCGGTATCGCTCACCCAATGCTCCAGTCCCGACTTGGGCTTCTCGACAAAAGACGTGATCATTCCGTTCTCGGTCTTCAAAATGCCGAACTCGGAGGCCTCGCGTGCGGAAACCGGAATCGTGGCAATGGTAATGTCGGCCTCCTGCTCCTTATGATTGAATAACATTTCCTGGAAGTCGATCTGATACAGTTGGTCGCCGGAAAGTATGAGAATGTATTCGCTGTCGAAGGGGGCAATGTGACGCAAGCCCTGCCTCACCGCGTCGGCTGTTCCCTGAAACCAGGTGGGGTTATCGGGCGTT
The DNA here is from genome assembly GCA_035555175.1 of Flavisolibacter sp. Classification (GTDB taxonomy): domain Bacteria; phylum Bacteroidota; class Bacteroidia; order Chitinophagales; family Chitinophagaceae; genus Flavisolibacter. The sequence continues at coordinate 1,117 of DATMHB010000042.1, forward strand.
TGTTCTGCTGCGAGAATATCGACAAAGGCGGAGCTGAACGCGCTGAAGTGATAAGTATTCTTTATGTGCCGGTTGAGCGAAGCCGAATTGTACATTGTCAGTACAAACATTCTTGTGATGCCGGAGTTCAGGCAGTTGGAAATGGGAATGTCGACAAGGCGGTATTTGCCTGCTATGGGAACGGCGGGTTTTGAACGGCTTGCCGTTAACGGAAATAACCTGGTCCCTGCGCCTCCGCCTAAGATCACCGATAAAACTTGTTTGCTCATACAGCTTGATTGTTGATGTTGATTTTTTAAATAATTGCTAGTCTGCTGGTCTTATCACGGATCGATTTGAATTATGCCTGTCTTTTCAATCTATCTCAACCTTGCGGTTTTCTTCGATGACTAAACCTCCACCTGCTATTTCCAAAATTTATTTTAAAGATTCGTAGAGACGAATATAATCTTTTGCCGAGGCATCCCAGGAATGATCGATGTGCATCATATAGCTGCGCATCCAGTTGTACAGGTCGCGCTTGTTGCTGTAAAGATCGATCGCCCTTCCCACACTATACGTTACATCATTCACATCGGCGTGATTGAACCTTATGCCATATCCTTGCCAATCTCCGAAATCCTTTACGGTATCTTTCAGTCCGCCCGTGCTCCTTACAATGGGAACGGTGCCATAGCGGAGCGCATACATCTGGTTCAGTCCGCAGGGCTCTACCCTGCTTGGCATCAATAAAAAATCCGCGCCAGCGTACATAAGGTGACTCAGTGCCTCGTTGTACCCTATATAAGTATTGACAAAACCATTCAATTGGTCTCTTACTTCAATCAACCGGTTCTCAACGGCCGGTTCACCAGAGCCCAACACAAGAAAATTGGCGTTGCCATGGTGTTGGTAGATCGAATTGCGAATGGCATCCGGCAGAATGTCGGCTGCTTTCTCCCCTACAAGCCGTCCGATGAAAGTAAAAAGCGGTTTCTCAGGATCCAGGCCGAACATGCCGCAGAGTTCTCTTTTATTTTTTTTCTTTCCTTCTTTTACAAGATGGTCGTCATAATTTTTGATGATCAGGTGATCCTTCGACGGATCCCAGACGTCGGCGTCGATGCCGTTCAAAATGCCCACGCTTTTTCCCTGTTCATATTGCATCAGGTTTTCGATGCCGGCCGCCGAATACCTCAGTTCTTCGAGATAGCTGGGACTTACAGTCGTCACTTTCCATGCACACCTGATGGCGGAAGCAAGAGGATTGATATTGTTATTCCAGTCGAGAAGACCCCATTTAAAAGTATCATACGGAGGGAGCAGGTAATATTGGTCCCATCCGATCCATCCCTGGTATTGAGCATTGTGAATGGTAAAAACAGATGGTATGTCCGCCAGCCTTTGAAAAGGATAGGCATGCTTCATAAAGAAAGGAATGAGACCGGTGTGGTGGTCGTGGCAGTGGATCACGTCGGGCTTATGCTGCCATTTACTGAGCCAGTCGCAGACGGCGATCTGAAACGCCATGAACCTTCGCGTGTCGTCGTCATACCCATAAATCTTTTCACGATCGAGCAGGCCATTGATATCAAGCAAATAAAGATCGAAACCCAGCTTGTTGGTTTTTTCCCTGATCACAGCGTATCTGAAATAATGATCACCCATGTGCTGGTCGCCTTCGTGAACCAGCTCCCATTCATTCTGGTAAAGGAATTTGGTCCGGTACATGGGCATTACAACTTTCGCTGTGTGCCCCAGCTCATTCTGGTACTTCGGCAAGGCGCCAACCACATCACCCAAACCGCCTGCCTTTGCTACGGGAAAACATTCTGCCGATACGTGAATAATCTCCATAATGGTTACATCCGGATTTGAAGTTAGACAAAATCTTTTTCAACATATTCACAGTTAAAATTTTTCTATCAATGAAACTTGTTATTTTCAACGCCTAATACAAAACCGAACTGTATGGCTACATCCATGGGGCCCAACAGGGTGACCTCCTCTACTCCAAAAGGAGCAATGATCCCAACAAATTATGGCGCTCTTAGTACACTGGTAACCGTATTCTTTTTCTGGGGTTTTATTGCGGCGGGAAACAGCGTCTTCATTCCTTTCTGCAAGCACTATTTTAAGCTCGACCAGTTCCAGAGCCAGCTGGTAGACTTTGCATTTTATACCGCTTATTACGTGGGGGCCCTTGGTCTTTTTGCTTATGGTGCATTTGGTGG
>DATMHB010000043.1:0-3448 GCA_035555175.1 Flavisolibacter sp.
CTCAAAAAGAATGACAAACGAAGCAGGGTCTTTGCTTTTTTTTACGGAAGCCCAAAATGGATCACGCCCACGCTTCTTATTAAAGGACTTCAGCGCAATAATGAATGAAGTGCCGTCAAAAATAAATGCAACCACCAGCACCAGGTAATTCCAAAATGGATTTTCAATTTGTTCGGGATGCTCAAGGTGTTTGATCCCTTCATAAAACGAAGCGCCGCCACCAAGGCCGAAAATTAAGATGGAGACAATAAAAGACCAGAAGTAGATTTCTTTGCCGTAACCAAAAGGCCGCTGCCGGTCGGGAGGCTTTTTGCTTTTTTTGAGCCCAAACAAAAGCAGGATCTCATTCATTGTATCCACAACGGAATGGATACCTTCCGAAACCATTGCTGAACTGCCCGTGACAGCCGCTGCAATAAATTTTGTGACCGCAATAAGAAGATTGGCTGCCAGCGCGCTGTATATGGGCAATTTCGATGAAGGCATCGCGTGATCCCTTTAAAATTTATGCCTGTTCCATATGTCATCAGAACGGGCACGGTCGAACGAAAAATTGGCTGGGTCAATGAAATGGATTATTGCTGACCAAGCTCCCGAAAATTATTCAGCGTTGGGAACGAACCACAAACGAAAAACATCCGGAGTGAAAAAATTTCAGCAATTTATTGGGCGCTTTGCCGACGTATTCGAAGTCACATCAATCTCATGATATTTACCAAATGAATAAGTGGCTGACTGCAGAAGCCCGGGCAGTTGGGGTCACTCGGGTGCCGACAGAAAATGGATGAACTGATCCCTCACTATGGATGAGCATTAAAGTTGAGCTTTCAGGCAACCGGGGAAATGGTGCGCTAAGACCGGAGCGCATCGGTCCTTAGGCGGGTCGCCTATAGCTGCATCAGAGCAGAAAGGTCAACCGTTTCAAGATACGGCTCCAGGTATTTGGTGTCGTCGAAAGCATTGATCATGATCACCTTCCCATCCTCTTCAACACTGTAAACTTCCACGTAGAAATTTGCTACCTGGAACAAACGGATGACAATATTATAACGCTGGTAGCTGAGAAGATAGCATCCCTCCCTCATGGTAAAATCCAGCTGCTTTGGCTGGCTGAGCATCTTAAAATAGTGCAGACCCATTTTTTCGATTGAAACTGATATACTGCAAAGGTGATACCGCGTGCCAATCAGGAAGTACAAACGCACCTGGTTAATTTATTCCACAGATAAATTTTCCCATATCGATGCACAAGTTGGCGGCGCATGGCATAATTTTATCATGAAACATCAACCATTAGGAATAGGAAAGCGGTCTTCCGCCCGAACGAAGACGGCTTCCAATGCACCAGCAGACTAGGACGAAAAACCAGGAAAGGAATCAGGATGGCCTTATGAATAATTCATTTCCAAACATTTAATAAGATAAAGTAGTCATCGCACTACTTTATTTTTTTGTCCGGAACAAGCAGGCATCAGTTTCGAAAGATCTTGTCAAATATCAGGTTCAGTACTTCTACGGCAATGAGAATGATCACGATCCACTCCAGCAAATTACTGTTCCGGTACTGTAATATATCCTTGAACAGCTCAAGGTTCTCCTTGACGATCTGTAATCCCTCCGCTACATTGCGGAATCGTTCCTGCAGATCAAATGTTCTTTTGAGCTCAATATGAATCTTGTTGAGGTTCTCGTCTTCCCACGTCTCAGGAGGTGAATCGAAAATATAAAGGTTCTCTGCGATCCTGTTCTTGAGGATAAGCGTCTTTCCGATATAGCGCTTGAGGTTATTGCCCGATATATCCAGCCTTCCCTTCTTTTCCAGGATCTGGGTGTGGTAATTGGTTTCTTCCAGCAACCTTGTTGTCTGCTCCGAATAATAATCGAGCGCTACGGACTGGGAAACATTGAGCATGATGAGGCGTACCGTTTCAATATCGGCTTCTTTTACTTCAATCTGGTTGTAACCGATCCGGTTTTCCTTCGCATTTGTTTCTATCAGGTATTCTTCACTAAGGTTTTCTTCAAAACGGTTCTTGCAGAAATCTGAAATGAGCTGTAAAAACCCCGAGATCTTGATGGCATCATAATTAAAAAAGCAAACGACACCATACTTGAACACATAAATAAACTGTTCGTCACCCAGCTTGTAAAACAACTCATCAGAATCGCTATAATATAATTCAGCTTTGAAAGCTGATTTAAACTGTTTGATGTCGATGCTGTCCGCGACCTGATACGATAAAACCTGAAACATATAAGGGGCGTAAATTAATACTCTTTTGCATTCGACGTCAGGAAAGCTGTCGCGGAGGAATCGTCACGATGCGCAGGCGCATGAAACTTCCCTGGCACATTTTTATCATTCCCATCCGAAAAACTATGCCTTCAAATGCGGGCAGCGCAAGTGAATTACTTATCGAAGCCAGGGAAGCCGAAGAAAACAATGATTGGGAAAATGCTGCAAAGCTATATCAGCGTGCGATCAAGAAACAGCCCCATCTTGAGGAAGCATTTGCCAGGCTCATGGTGATCTACCGCAAACAAAAGAACTACGAGGCAGAACTGGATGTGATCAATAAGGGCATCAGGGCATTCGAAGAATTTTACAGAAAGCGGGCGGAAAAATTCATCGGCAATGACAAGCAGGCACAACGGCTCAGCACGGCGCTGGCCCGGTCGCTCGGACAAAGTGGAAAAACGACCAGCGAATTATTGTATCCTGAGCCGATCCCAAAATGGCTAAAAAGACAGCAGGTAGTAGAGAAGAAGCTTGGGAAGAAATAGAATGATTCTAAATTTCAATATCGAATGAAAAAGTTAAATAGCATAGATCCGCAAGTGCAGGACCGGATTCTCATTTCTTTGCCCTGCCTCCGATATTTTTGATGAGTGGTTGCGGAATTACGACCCAATCCCGGTCAATTCCCTATTTTGCATCTCTATTACGCAACTGCTTACTATCATGGATCGACGCTCGTGCCAAAGCTTGCTGAAAGCAATCCTGACCGGATTTTTTTGCTTTTATTATGCTGCGCTCAAAGCCCAATCATCGGGCGCAGACTCATCGATCTATTCGGCCGCCGTTTCCAACCCTATATCCGCGTATGACTCGTTAAAAAAAGGGCTTAACGCCGGCATCTATAACGGAATAGAACATCTGGGTTATTTGTATTCGATAAAAGGCACGCCATATTTCGGACCGGACGGCTGGCAGAACGCGGCCGTTTTGTATGATGGCATTTTGTATCAGAATGTACCCGCGAAATACGACACAGTGAAGGACCTGCTCCTCGTGGCCCACCCAAACGGCTACACTATGCTCAGTCTTTTCAGCCCGAGGGTAGACTCATTTTCATTTGCAGGTCATCGGTTCTTTTATTGGGACAATAAAAAAGACCTTGCTCCGGGGTTTTATGAATTGCTCCAGGAAGGGAAGGTTTCCATTCTC
>DATMHB010000044.1:0-3657 GCA_035555175.1 Flavisolibacter sp.
CTGGATCTTTTTAACGGTTAAAAATTTTTAGGTGGCAGTGGTTCCTCGCCTACCGCCGTGCTTTGTTTTCTCATGTGTCTCCACACGTTGAACAGTACACCGCCAAAAACAGCTATACTCATGGTCACAAACCAGGCTGAGGTGGTGAAATTGTTGTCTAAGTTCTTTCCGATGTATATAAGACTTATGCAGCCGAAGGTCAGCAGCACAGCAACCATGAAAAAATAAAAATAGAAAAGCGTTTCGCCCACATTATGAGAGGGTATCACGTCCACGATGCGTTGTTTCACCTGTGGCAGATGAGGTTCCTGAGCCTCGATCTTTTTACCCGTAAAGAAAAATGCACCGAGCAGGCGCTGAAAGATCACCATGTCCATGCGCCATAGCTGGTAAATGCCAAGGGAAGATGCAAGGCAGATCCCGAAAACGATCCAGAGCTTGTTGAATGGAAGTGAACCCTCCGAGTAAAGAACAAAACCAATTCCGGCGAAAGCGCCCAGCAGCCATTGAGACGCAAGGGTCCTGTATTTAGTCTGGTGCTCATTATAGTGGCGCACATTTTCGTTGATTTCTTTCATGTATTCCCATGCCATCTCTGAAGTCATGTCGAGCTGCTTATTAAATTTTGCGGTCATGGCGGTAGATTTTAGTATCAGTGTTATGATCAGTTTGCACAGGATTCTTTCGACATCATTTAGTCCATTGGGCCTTCCCCATAGATTTGCCGGCTATTTGTAATTCTTAAAGCAGGCGGCTTCCCTTTTCCATTCTATTTAAAAACGGTCACGCTTGAGGGCCGGCTATCATCTGCTATTTCATCCTCATACCAGAAATGAATTCCGAGCTTTCGAGAAATAAGGCTATCCGAAGACACTTCAAGGGCAGGATCGAGTTCCTTGAACACCCTGACCGCGCTCTTATATTTCAAATTGAACAGGTCGATATCATTGTAAAACAATAAAGCTTCATCCCAGGCCTCGATTGATTTTGCCCGGTCATTTTGGTCATAGTAAACAAACAGGGCAAGTTTTTTATACTCCTCCGATTCGTTTGGATCGTCCGGGAATTTAAGGAATGAGTCATCGGGCATTCCGAATTCGGAATGAATTTCTTTGCGAGACATTCCTAACCGGACAGCATTGATGCCCTCGCGCGGATGAATGATTAATTTCTGTTTCATAATGAATTTGTATAAGCCACCATTTGTTGGATACCAGCAGCATACTTCGTTTGTAATCCACTAGGTAACGAACTAATATCTTGTTGTTGCGCCTTGATGAGACTTGCCTTATTTTTGCCGCTTGCAATAATCGTTGCCAGCGTCTGGCTATATGGTATGCCAGCCGAGCCCCAACTTGGGGTTTTCCTGTGATCGTCGGTTGACATGATCACGCAAGGAGCGGATCCATAGATAGAAACACCTGTGTAATTTGCCAATTCCAGCGCTTTTTTTGAAGGCATGTGATGCCGCTGCTCAGTTGATTTTACATCCAGGCTGCTATATCCGCCACCCAATATTTTCTTTTTTGCGATCTTCTTCGTTGCCAGCTGAACATATTCAAGATCCCAGCTCGTGCCTGCATCTTTAACCGAAGTTATGTTGATAACAGAAGGATGATCCTGATTCACCTTATCTTTTATTGATTCTGCTTCGGTGCTCTTTATTTCTCCATCTTCGTAGTCGACCTGTGCCTCTGATTCGATTTCGCCTAATGCGTCGTTGATGTTGTCCTTGCCTTTTTCATCGCCCTTACCAAACAGTTTCTCCACCCATCCCTTTATCGCCATCATAACCTTCTTCACACCCTCTTCCACTTTAACACGCAATTTCTTCACTGCATCTTTTACCTGATCCGCTACGCCTTCCAGTCCAAAGAGTGAAGCCAGAATGGCCAGGATGACCGGAATAGCTGCACCAAATGCACGTTCAATCACATCTGCTGCCGGCTTGATCACGCCCTTGATCAAATCCTTGAAACCATCAAGCACTTTATCAATCATCTCAAAGATCTCTTTTGCTTTTTCCATTACGGCCGTCAGCACGTTGTATACATCGATGATGGTGGTGATCACAGCCATCACGCCGGTCGGATCAAGCTTGGATGCCACCCATGCCAGCGCCTTCACTACGATCGTACGTTCGAGCCAGCCGATCACCGCATCTAAAATGAAATCCCAGATATTGCCTACCGCCTTTTCAAGCCGATCCCAGAAGCTGCCCTCCTCTCCTCCTGCGCTGATCAGCTTCTGCAACCATTCGAAAGCTTTTGTAATGATGCCGATCTTCTTTTCAATCTTTGCTTTAAGTCCTTTCTTGCCTGTTACTTCTTCCAGCTTGGTGAGCAACATGTCAACCGTGATGCCCAACACCTGGAAGGCAAACTTCAGCATTGACATAAAGGTGAAATCCTTCGGCAATTCAATGCCCGTTCCTTCCAGTTTGCCCATCAGCCATGCTTGCAAACCGCTGAGTAAATAAGTTCCTATCTTATCAAAGAATTGTTCGAAGCCCATCTTCAGCGCCTCCACGAAATGTACGAGGAAGCCCAATGGATCATCAAGAAGATCGCTCAACGATTGAGCCGCTTTTGCAATGACCTTCGTCACCAGCTGTGGTGGCAAGCCAAGAATATCGAGCATGGTGCTGAAGAAAGTCCAGATAGCTTTTTTCAGGTTGCCATCGATAAAGATCTGCTTCAGTATGGTGATGGCCATAGCCTCGAGGCGTTCCCAAAGGTTCTCGATCTGCTGCAGCTTCTGAAAGAAGGACATGCGGCCTAAAATCTGTTCGAGGAAGAATTTCTTGATCGGTTCCTTAATGCATTCGGGCAGCATCCACCACAATGGTCCCATCAGGAAATCGGGCAGCTTGCCCAGGATGTCGCCAAGAATGCCCGCGATCTTGACGAGCATGTCATAAACCGGCTTCAGGAATTCTCCGACCTTGTGCAGTCCTTCACTCACCATATCAAAGAGCGCGGTGACCTTGGTCTGAACCCAATCGTTCAACTCGGAAACTTTTGTCTCAACCCAGCCGATAATGCCGGACGCGAAGCTGATCAAACTGATACTGCGAACGGAAGCAAAGAACTGCTTCACGGTGTTATATACCTCACCGATCTTTCCGTTGACCCACGACGCCGCATCGGAGATCCGGCCCCTGAAGTTCTCGATCGATTGCTGTATGGCAGGAAGTATCTGATCGCGAAGACTGGTCTGTGCCGCTTCATTGCCAACATTTCCGGCATCCTCACCCATGGCAGTTGAAGTATCTACTACTTTTTTCAGCCAATCCTGTATCGTTTTGCGCAAATTCAGAATGGCGCTGAGCGGAATGATCTCCTTGATCCTTGCGATCATCGCTTTCGCGGGCTCGATGATCGGCTTTAATTCTTCCTTGATGGATTCCCATACTTCTCCTGCCTTGCGTTGCGCCCATTGTATAAGACCTTCCTGGCCGGTCTCTTCTGCATTCAATCCGATGATGCCCTTGATATAATCCCATGCTGCGCCCACAAGCTCCCTCACCGGCCTGTACCATTCCCAGATCTTGCCTGCGATGTCCTTGATCCAATTCCAAACGCCCGCCGCTTTTTGCTTGAGCCAATCGATCGCAGGCAATGCGAAAGAATTCCATAACTCACTGAAGAAATCAAC
>DATMHB010000045.1:0-2118 GCA_035555175.1 Flavisolibacter sp.
GGCAACGATCATACATTTCGCTCGCCGATCTTACGGGCACCAGCCGGATATTGCGGCTTTTTGGTTTTAACGCTACCGGCCCACTCACCAGTATGACGTCGGCTCCGCGTGACGCCAGCTCTTCCGCTATGGCATAACCCATTTTGCCAGTCGAATGATTTCCAATAAAACGCACCGGGTCGATCGATTCTTGTGTTGGTCCTGCGGTGACAAGGGCTTTTTTGCCTTTCAGCTGATCTGCACCCGAAAAAAAATCCTTGATAGCGCCAATAATCTCCTCGGGTTCCGCCATCCGGCCTTCGCCGGTCAAGCCGCTCGCAAGTTCTCCATAGCCAACGTCCATGAAGCGAACACCGTTTTGGGCAACGGTGTCAAGATTCTTTTTTGTTGCGGGATGGTGCCACATGTCTTCGTCCATGGCAGGCGCTGCGTGGACCGGGCAAACCGCCGACAGATAAACTGCCATTAATAAATTGTCGCAGCGTCCGTCCGCCATTTTAGCAAGGGTATTACAACTGAGCGGTGCAATCAGCATAAGGTCGGCCCACCGGCCAAGGGCTACATGATTGGCCCATGTGGCTTCATCAAACAATCCGCTGAGCACCGGCGATCTTGAGAGCGTGGACAAGGTAAGGTCTGAAACAAAATCTTTTGCCGCGGGCGTCATTACCACTTTTACTTCGGCGCCGGCCTTTACCAGCTCGCGTACGATAAGCGGCGATTTATATGCAGCAATGCTTCCTGTAACGCCCAGAATAATTTTTTTTCCTGCGAGCATGGGCTCTAAAATACTATTTAAAAAACTAAAGCGATCTCGCAGAGCGGATCGCTTTTCAGGAAGGCAAAAAGCTATTATTGGAACAGGTCCTGTTCTTCGTTCTTGCGATAATAGATCTTCGAGTCCATGAACTCCTGGGTTGCAAGCAGTGCCGGGTTGGGCATGCGCTCATAAGCCCTGGAGATCTCGATCTGCTCCTTGTTCTCATGAATTTCTTCAAGCGAATCGGTATGGCTCGCGAATTCCTCGAGTTTGTTATGCAACTCTTCCTTTACAGAAATATTGATCTGATTCGCTCTTTTGGCGATGATCGCAATGGATTCGTAAAGGTTGCCCGTTCTGTTTTTCAACTCGTTTACGTCGCGGGTTTCGATGTTGTTGGACGTACTGGTACTAAGTTGTCGTCTTAGCAGGCTCATTATTATATGTTTTTAATTTGTTTTGAGATTGGGTTAAGAACTGGGCCACTTCTTTAGCGTAGGGGCTTTGAGGGAAACGGTCCATGAATTCATTACACTCTTCGATCACTTTTTCAAAACGCTCCGCCTTCTTATCCTCTACGCTCAGTTCAGCATAGCGATAAAAAGACTGAATAGCCATCATCTTATATTCATCCGCCTTTTCCGATTCGGGATAAGTAGTTAGCAGCGTATTGAAAGAAGTTGCTGCCGCACGGAAATTTCCCAGGTCGAAATAAAGCTGAGCTGAACCGTGATCCTTTGTTTCCAACTTCTGCCGGCAGATATCGATAATTTCTGTAGCCTCCTTGTTGCGCGCCGACCCCGGATGCGTATTGATGAAGGTCTGCATCATACCGATGGTCTTCATCGTATTGCTCTGGTCCAGCTGCGGCTTTGGCGAACGCTTATAAAAAGTGTAGGCCCTCATGTAATCCACCTCCTCGGCCCTTGAGCTGTTAGGGTAGATCTCCAGGAAAGTCTTAAACAGGTTCTCTGCATTCGCATAATCCTTTTGGTAATATGCGCTATAAGCGTACTTATAATAGATATCCTCAAATTCGGGCTGGCCGCGGTAATACGGCATCACATCTTCATACAGCTGCTGTGCATAATTGTATTTCTTCTTCGCATAGTATTGTTCGGCCATGCGAAGCTTGTATTCCTGGTCCTTGCTCTTCAGCACCTTATTGATGCCATTACAGCTCAGAAAGAGAAAGGAAAGAAATACAAAGGCAGTGAATTTCATAAAGAGGGGCAAAATTAAACAGTTTAGGCAAATATTCTCGAAATAATGCAAACGGGCTAATGGCCGCCGTTAAGATTTCTCTAAATCACCCCGTTATTGGCCGCCTTGTAAAACAAAAAACCCTCCGGCTGGAG
>DATMHB010000046.1:0-5627 GCA_035555175.1 Flavisolibacter sp.
CGTAAAAAAATTAATAATTAAACACCCCAGGAGCGCAAACCCCGAGCTGAGCTTCATGATACGGCTTATAAGATGAACAATTTCTTCCTTTCTTCCCTGCCCGATAACATTGCTGACCATGCTATTGGTAGTGGAGGCAAATGCCCAGATAAATACGCCGAAAAAGCCGAAGATATTGCGCATGGTATTGGAGACTGCAAGGCTTGTTTCACCATGGTGCTCGACGAGGAGGTAAAAAAAGAACCAGCTGATAATACTGATTGCATGTTGAAAAACCAGGGGGCCGGACAGCTTGAGAATTCGTGTGGCGCTTTCTTTTTCGAGCCTGAAATTCCGGAACAACGAATATCGCGAGCTGATGCCCTTAGCCGTGATCACCATGAAGATGACGAACATGCCTGCGAACTCGGAGATCACAGAAGCCACTGCCGCTCCGTTAAATCCCATTGATGGCAGCCCGAAATGTCCAAATATAAATGCATAGTCAAAAAGCACGTTGGAGGCCGCTTCCGCGAGCGTGCCCAATACCAGTAGCCTGCTCCGGTTGATGCCCACGAGCAAGGCATTGCGCATTTGGTATATGTACAAAAACGGGAGACCGAGAATTCGAATGCGAAGAAATACAACGGCCTTTTCGTAAATCACCTGCGAATGTATAGATGAACGCAAAATGACCGGTGCAATAAAATAGGTGATGAGAATCCCGGCGGCCGCGATACCCATGGCAATAAGAATACCCTGGTTAAAAATCTTCCCGATCTCATCAGGCTTGTTCTCTCCGGCTCTTCTTGAGATCAACGCCTGCAGTCCATTATTCAGTCCGAACCCAATGCCCGCAAAAATGAGGTAGTAAACGCCGGTAATGCTTGCCGTAGCAAGGGCTTCTTCGCTCAGATGACCAAGAAAGATATTATTGACAATAAAATTGATCTGTGGAACAAACAGGGCGAGGCTTATGGGCAAGGCGATTTGCAGAATATGCCGGTAAGAAGTTTCTACCTGTAAGCGGTCCGCCATGAAAAAGATATGAAGCTAAGCGAAACCATTTTTTTCGCCAATATCAATTTCATGAAATACGTACTTTGCAAAAAATACGGGCTGTTGAAAACACTATTTGCAATTGGTTCGGAAAAGAGCGGAAGCGATACCTTGCTGCTGGAATTAGGCCAGGACTATTGTTCTTATGCATTTCTGAATCAGCAGTCGAAAACCTTCAGGCAGATCAGGTATATGTCATACGATGAATGGGAAGCAGAGGAAAAACTGGCTGTGATCCTCGATCAGATCAAAGATGAAAAAGTGGACCAGGTAATTGTATGCTCCGCTTATGCCCAGGCCTTGCTGGTACCGCAAAGGCAGTTCAAAAATTATTCACTGCTTGATATCTTCGATGCGCCCGCTCAGAAACATTTTCACGATGGCATCGACCGCTGGCAGCTGGTGAATGCATACGGCCTGCCTTCTACCATTTATGAAATTATTGAGGAAAGGTTCTCTCCTTCACATTACCTGCACGTGTATACGCCGGGCCTTAAATTGAACAACGGCTTCGGCGCTGCAGACCAGATCGAGATCAGTTTCACAACCCAGCATTTCCGTGTGCTCGTGAAGAAGAATTACCAGGTGCACCTTGCTCAGACATACGCTTACAGAACGCCGCTCGATGTTGTGTATTTCCTGCTCAAGATCTGCTATGAATTCCAGCTCGATCAAACGCATGTGGTGGTCATCGTTTCGGGTTTGATAGACGAGGATTCCGCGCTGTATCTGGAATTGCACAATTATTTTTTGAACCTCAATTTTTCACAGGAACCTGCCTATACACTTCCCGAAAATGAACATCCGTATTATTATTTCAACTCACTCTATACTGTGGCAGAATGCGTATCATAAGCGGAGCCCTTGGAGGAAGGAGGATCAATCCGCCGGCAAAAATGCCCTATACGCGGCCGACGACGGATATCGCGAAAGAGGGCCTCTTTAATATTTTGCAAAACCAGCTTGATTTTGAGACGCTGAAAAGTCTTGATCTTTTCGGCGGTACGGGCAGTATCAGCTATGAACTCGCTTCGCGCGGTGTTCCTGATCTCACGATTGTTGAAAAAGACGCTCAGATGTTCTCATTTATAAAAAAGACCGCCGAAGATCTTAAACTCGAAAATTTTAAAGTGATCAAGTCTGAAGTCTTTCGTTTTATTGACCACTGCACGGAAAAATTTGATTTTATTTTTGCCGGGCCGCCGTATGCGCTCGAAACAATCGATGAATTGCCGCAGAAAATCTTTCAAAAAGGATTACTGAATCCTGCCGGCTTGTTCGTTCTTGAACATACGCCCCGAAATGGTTATGAAACCTTTCCTTTTTTCAGATCGGCGAGAAATTACGGTACAACGGTTTTTTCGTTTTTTGTCAACAAGGGAGCCGCTCAAGATTGAATCTATGTCTCATATTTTCACATCCCAAATTTCAGCGCATGTTTAAGAAGGACGCACGGGCCTATTTCAGGGAACGTCGGGACACGATCTCGTCTACCGATAAAATGAAATGGGACGATCTTTTGCTTATCAACTTCCAATCGCTGCAGCTGCCGTTCCTGGATTTTGTGCTGAGCTTTTATCCGATCGAACAAAACAATGAGGTCAACACCTTTCTCATAACGGATTATCTTCATTTCAAAAATCTCAACCTGCATATTTGTTATCCAAGGACCAACGTTAAGGACCTTACCATGGAGGCCGTGATCTGCTCGGCAGACAGCATTTTCGAAGCAAATGAATACAATATTCCCGAGCCGCTCGATACGTCCGTTGCAGACCCGGCAAGTCTGGATATTGTGATCGTGCCGATGCTGGCCTTTGATGTCCGGGGCAATAGGGTAGGCTACGGCAAAGGCTTCTACGACAGGTACCTGAAGCAATGCCGGGAAGATTGTTTAATGGTCGGCTTCTCGTATTTCGAGCCCCTCGATTCCATCGACGACGCCAATGAATTTGACGTACCTTTGGACTTTTGTATTACACCGCAAAGGGCTTATGTTTTCTAACTGGTTTTTGAAATCTTTCCGGGTCTTGCTATTGCCGTTCGCGATTTTATTCTGGATCATTATTGTTATTCGCAACTGGTTGTATGACAAAAACTTTTTTAAATCCGCAACATTTGGCCTGCCGCTTATTTGTGTTGGAAACCTGTCTGTTGGAGGTACTGGAAAATCACCGATGGTAGAATATCTGGTGCTTCATCTGAAGAGCCGGTTCAACGTGGCCACCCTAAGCCGCGGCTACAAAAGGAAGACCAGAGGCTATGCACTGGCAATGGAAAATACAACGGCTATCGATATCGGTGACGAGCCGATGCAATTTCACAGAAAATTTCCGGATGTACCGGTAGCCGTCGGGGAAGAACGCATCGTGGCCATTCCGCAGTTACTGCATGACCGTCCTGAAACCGAAGTGATCATCCTTGACGATGCGTTTCAGCACCGGGCGATCCAGGCTGGAATGAATATCTTGTTGACCGAGTATTCGAATCTGTTCACACGTGATTTTTTTTTGCCAACAGGTGATCTGAGAGACGTTAGAAGCTCTTACCGGCGCGCGCAGATCATCGTGCTAACAAAATGCAGGGGCCACCTTTCGGAAAACGAACGACAGGCTATCATCACCGAGATCAATCCCGGAAAAGACCAAAAAGTTTTTTTTACCTGTATTTCGTATGGTACGGCGTATCATCTTACCCGGAATGAATTCAGGTTTATCGACGACAGAACGGAGGTGCTGCTTGTAACGGGCATCGCCAACCCCAGGCCGTTGAAGAATTTTTTGGAGGAAAGGATTCAGACTTATTACATGATGCATTACAACGATCATCATATTTTTTCAATCGACGACTGGAAGGATATTAAGAAGCGCTTCGAAAGCATCCAGGCTGAAAAAAAGATTCTTCTTACCACTGAAAAGGATGCTATGCGCCTGCTGAAGTTCGGGCAGGAGATCGATGGCATGCCTTTTTATGTTGTTCCGATCGAACATAAATTTCTTTTTCACCAGGAAAATGAGTTTAATGAAGAAGTGATCCAATTCATTAAGAACTTTAAACAACCATCGTAAAATGGGAAGGAAAAACGAAAAGAAAGCCGGCAAGAAAAGACAGAGGAATTTCGATGAATATAAAGGCGTTATTGAGGTCACCAGGTCGGGGATGGGATTCGTTGTAGTTCCCGGATTGGAGACCGACATCCTTGTGCGCCCAAATGATTTTAACACCGCGCTCCATGGCGATACCGTGAGGGTTGAAGTGAACCCCGATAAAAAGGGCGGCAAGCGTATGCAGGGCGCCGTTGTTGATGTGCTGGAGCGCAAGCAACTCGAATTCGTAGGCAAACTACAGATGAACAAGGGCTTTGCCTTTTTTGTATCCGAAGGCGATAAGAAAGTTCCTGATATTTTTATTCCACAGGCCAATTTTAACGGAGCACAAGACGACGACAGGGTAGTGGTGCGCATTAAGGAATGGGAAATGGACAGCAAGAAAAGACCCGTCGGAGAAGTGGTTAATGTGCTCAACTCGGAGGACATGAACGATGTTGCTATGAAAGAGATCCTGCTTGAAAACGGCTTTCCACTTGAATTTACGGATGAAGTACTGGAAGAAGCTGAAAGAATACCCGATACCATTACGCAGGAGGAGATCGGCAAGCGGCGCGACTTCCGTGGTATACTCACCTTCACCATCGACCCCGTGGACGCCAAGGATTTTGATGATGCGATCTCGATCCGCGTGCTCAAGAACGGCAATTACGAGATCGGTGTCCATAATGCAGACGTTTCGCATTTTGTAAGACCAGACACGGAACTTGATAAAGAAGCTTATGCAAAAGCTACATCAGTATATCTTCCCGACCGTGTGAACCCCATGTTGCCGGAGCAAATATCCAACGTGCTTTGTTCGCTGAGGCCCCACGAAGACAAGCTTACATTCTCTGCCGTCTTTCAAATGACGCCAAAGGGGCAGGTGAAACAATACTGGCTTGGCAAGACCGTCATTCACTCTAATCACCGCTTCACTTATGAGGAGGTACAGGAGATCATTGAAAAAGAAGACGGCTTGTATCTCGATGAAATCCTCCTTCTCAACAATATTGCACAACGTCTTCGTAAGAAGCGTTTCGATGCGGGCGCCATCAATTTCTCCAGCCAGGAAGTACGGTTCAAACTCGATGAGAAGGGAAAGCCGATCGGCATCATCGTAAAAGAAAGCAAGGAAGCCCACCAACTGATTGAAGAATTTATGCTCCTTGCCAATAAACATGTGGCAGAGAATGTTTCCAAAATGGAGGTTAACAAGAAGCCGGTACCTTTTCCCTATCGCGTACACGACCTTCCGTCAGAGGAAAAATTATTGCCCTTCATGGCCTTTGCAAGAAAATTCGGACACCGTTTCGATACTTCAACGCCTGAGAAAACGGCTGAGTCGTTCAACACGATGTTGAAAGACGTTCAAGGAAAGCCTGAGCAGCATGTGCTGGAACAATTAGGTATTCGCACCATGGCAAAGGCAATATATACGACCGAGAATATTGGGCACTACGGCCTTGGCTTCGAGGAATATTGCCATTTTACTTCTCCCAT
>DATMHB010000047.1:0-5753 GCA_035555175.1 Flavisolibacter sp.
TAACCCATTCCGATCCTGCATGCTTATTGTATATGTGAATTATGCAAAGCACCGACCAAATGCAAAAACCTAAAAGCTGGAAGGCCAGGTTAATGAATTGGCTTGGTTTGACCGACGAGGTCACAATAAAACTATACCACGGTTACGGACATGTGGAGCAGATGACAGTGTATGGTCATGTTTTTAAATTGAGCCCATTACCCAGAAAAAAATACCGGAAAAGTTTTATCCGCAACACACTTGCCTTGCTAAGGCTTTTCATTGTTGTGCCCTATCCGTTCCTTGATGTGGAACTGGAATGGGAAGACCAGAAATACAGGTGTAAGACCGATGCCGATGGATTCTTCAAATTCGACTGGAAGGATCAGCCTCCATTACCGCAGGGGTGGCAGGAAGTGAACGTTCGTGCCTACCAGGGGAAAGCACAAATTGCGGAAGCAAAAGGACACATCTATATTCCTTACGAAACGCAGTATGGTTTTATTTCGGACATCGACGACACATTTCTGATCTCACACTCTTCAAATTTGAGAAAAAGGCTCTTCGTTCTTTTTACACAAAACGCGCGCAGTAGAAAACCATTTGAAGGTGTGGTGAAACACTATCAGTTGCTGTCAGGCGCCAATACGACAGCGGATGCGCCGAATCCTTTTTTCTATGTTTCGAGCAGTGAATGGAACCTGTATGATTACATACTCGAGTTCACAGCTGTGAATCAAATCCCCAAAGGCGTGTTCCTGCTCAACCAGCTGAAACGCTTCACGCAATTGCTGAAGACCGGGCAGAACAACCACCAGGGAAAATTTACCCGCATTACAAGGATCCTCGAGAATTATCCGCGGCAGCGGTTCATCCTCCTTGGCGACAGTTCGCAGCAGGATCCTTATATCTATGAGGCAATTGTTGCTCACTTTCCCAAACAGATCCACGCCGTTTACATACGGGATGTGTATGCAAGGAATAAACAGAAGGCAGCGGATGTGCTTCATAAGATTGAAGCGAAGGGCGTGCCTTGCTGTTTTTTTGAAACGAGCGCAGACGCGATTCTCCATTCGAGAAAGATCGGCCTTATTGCAGAGACCGAAAAGGTGTAGCTATTGGCATGTTTATTTCGGCAATAGCTATAGCTAAACCGAGAGTTATGGAAAAAAATCTTCAGAATGAGGAAGCGCTGAAAAAGTTCAGAAAGCTCGTCAAGGATATCAATGTTTGCATGTTCATCACCAATCATACTCAGGGTAATCATACGAGGCCGATGGCGACCATTGAAGCCGAGGAGGATGGAACCCTTTGGTTTTTTACCGACGTCAGGTCAATAAAGGTGGAGGAAGTGAGCCAGGAACATAAAGTACATCTGGTATACGCCCACCCCGGCAAGGAAAGCTATCTTGATGTATGGGGAAATGCAACAGTGGTGAGGGACAAGAAGCAGATGAAAGATAAATGGTCTCCGATTGTCAAGGCCTGGTTTCCTCAGGGAGTGGATGATCCGAACCTTACCCTTCTTAAGGTTCAGCCTGCCGATGTTTATTACTGGGATTCTGAAACAGGCAAGATGGTGGCTTTTATGAAGATCGCTGCCGCCGCTATTACAGGCAAACAATTAGCGGAAGGAAAGGAAGGAAAATTAAAAGTGAAATAAGCCGATGACGGACGGAGAAGATCTGGTGCCGGAGCACGAGACCGGCGTGCAAACCAATACGGAAAGCAGCATTGAATGCAGCAACGAGGAGGAAGCGACTGAATTCTTTGAGGAAGTGAAGCACCGGCTGTTACACGTTGGCGGATGGCACGGCCTGGCAGGTCCGGCTTCCGCAACATTTCAACTAACCGATGAAATGGGCAATCCTCAAAACCGGGAAGCAAGAATAGGTGATCATTTCAAGATCGATATCCCCGGACCGGGCACGATCACGGGCGGGGGCGACGACTGGGTACGCATTGAAATGGTTGAAAATTCCGAAGAGCTTGCGGCCATCCGCGTACGTCCGGCAACCAATCCAAAAAATGACAGAAAGGATATCGCCCATTTTTTTTCTGAACGATCAACCTCGTCGTTCATTGTCAAAAAACAAAAGAATAAGATCATTGCGGGTGTTTATGGGCGCAACGAAAAACCCAACACCAATGCGGAACAGCTGGCAGACAAGATAAGGAACACAGCAGTTGCTACCGGTGCTGCGTCGGGTCTTTCAAAGCTTCAATGGAAAAGCCTTGCAAACGGCCTTGTAAAAAAGAACTGATCGTTATGCTTTTTCAGTTTTTGATGGCATGGCCGTGTTTGTCTTTTGCTCGAACAAAGAATCAAACAGAGGACTTTCTGTTTTTTTCCATTTATCCCAGAAAGTAAAATACAAGCCATAATTGAATTTGAATTGCCGGTGCCGATCAACCACCGTCCTAAAAAATGCCGGTGAAATTTTTTTGGATAGACTTCTATGTCGAGGTGGTTGACCACGCTGCTCAATGTCATGATCACCAGTTGGACCAATACAACGTAAAGGTGCAGCGGAAGGATCATTAAAAGCAATGGAAGAAAGATGGCCTGGAGTATACCTTCAAAAGGGTGGAATGAAAATGCCGTCCATGGTGAAGTGATATTACTGTCGTGGTGCACTTTGTGTATCACGCGAAATATCCGGGGCCGGTGCATCCACCGGTGCAGCCAGTAATAATACGTTTCATGCAAAGCGAGCGAAATGATGAGGGCCAACGGCAGCCACCATACAGAATATGCTCCTGCATCGATATACACTTTCGTGAGACCTCTTTGCCACAAGAGAACTGTGCATGCGCCGGCGAAGGCAAAGATGAACGCAGTGATGCAACTCCAGTACAGTTCTTTTCTGAACTGCCCCGGTCTGTAATTCCTTTCACTGATCTTTCGCTGTTTCCATTGTTCGGGGAACCAAAAATAAAATACAAGATAGAACATGCCCGCCACCAACAGATAGCGGCCGAATATCACGGCAAACAAAACTGCGGTAGCAGCCAGAAACCATAGAGGGGCGGAGAGATCCGGCAGCTTCATCATGATGGCATAACAAAGCACTTCATGAAAGGTTCATCAGAATGACTTTTCTGCAGGAAGTTGTATGCGATAGGTCTTTCCCTTCGATACATTCAGCGATCTTCCTTTGAGCCATGGATTCAATACCCTGATCATCTTATATGTAGTTCCATTGTTAATGGCGAACTGGGCCAGATCCGGTATGCTTTGGGTAACTGAAACCGTGCGTGTTGAAACTGGCTGGTATTTCTCTTGGTCCGTCAGCGCAAAGCCGACGTCATCCGCGTTCTCCAGCAAATACTTAAACGTCAGGATGCGAAAGATGTATTTATTGGTTTCTTCGGGAAGTTGGAGGTCGTAATAATTGGTAGTGCGCTGAAAGGCCGCCTGCGCATTGTATCCACCCTGGCCGCAATTGTAAGATGCTGCAGCAGCGGTCCAATTCCCAAATTTTTCATAGGCCTGTTTGAAATACCTGCATGCGGCATCGGTAGACCGCTCAAGGTCCTGCCGTTGATCTACCTGGTCCGAAACCTCAAGTCCATAACCTGGCGCGGTTCCATTGAGAAATTGCCAATATCCAACGGCGCCGGCCTTGGATACAGCCCAGCTCTGCATATTGCTTTCGGCTATGCACAGGTATTTAAAATCATCAGGCACTCCATTGGCCTTCAATCGCGCAGAAATGATGGGGAAGTTGCGGTTCGCCAGTTTCATCAGATAGATCATAGTACCCGGCGCATAATAGTTGAGAAGCATTTCCCGGTCGAATTTTTCTTTGATGTACCAGCGGTCCAGCGGCACTTTTTCGCCGGCAAACGAAAGCTGATCCGGAATAGCCGGTGCTATCCATGCATGACCTGTTTCTCTTGCTTTATTGTCTCTGAATGAAAACTGCGATACGAGTAATAAAGTGATCAGGGCGCCGCACGCAAAATTCAGGATGGCACTATATTTTTTCATGACAAGGGCTTTAAGGATGAAATATTATGAGTACAAAAAAAATGCCCGCGTGCTTTTAAATGTTAAAACGATAACGCAGGACCTTTCCGCCTATCCCCTTTGTGATTTTGGTAAAATACCGTGTGAAATTTGCGTTGGCGTGCGCCTTTAACAAATCGTTGCCCGTTCTTACTTCAATTGGCACTATCTTTTCCATTGATCAGCTAACGTAAAAATTGAACTATGAAAAAAACGCTTACCCTATTTATTGCTGTTGTATCCTTTGCAGCAGTACAGGCACAAACATCGAAAGATGAAGCCCGTAAAGTGATCCTGGGACAGCCGGGTGACAACGGTCGAAAAAATCCGTCGCAGCAAGGCCGCGACATCATCCTGGGTGGAGGCAATAACAGAAAAACTTATCCCGATCCCAACAATCCCAATTCGGGGTACCCGAACGATTCCCGGCAGGCGCGGATCGACCAGGTGAACCGCGAATACGATGCAAAGGTCTATTCTATCAGGGCCAATGGTACTTTATCAGCTTCGGAAAAAGAACGCATGATCCGTCAGTTGGAACAGGACCGTGCAAAAAAGATCCGCCAGCTCAATGGCTACGAGAAGAAAAGAAGAAATGAAGATGATGATGACGAGAGACATGATCATGGCAAGCATAAAGGGTGGACGCACGGCAAGGGAAATGCAGGAAAGCAGAAACACGAAGACGATTAATAAAAAAACCCCGGCGCTCAGTCGGGGTTTTTTTCCTTTATAAACGATTTTACTGGAGCTGAAAGCTTTCGAGAAATTTGGTATTGAAATCACCCGCCCTGAACCTTTCGTTCTTCATGAGCTGTAAATGAAATGGTATGGTGGTCTTCACGCCTTCGATCACATATTCGCTCAGTGCGCGGTACATGGTATCGATGGCTTCATGCCTGGTACGTGCAACGGTGATCAATTTTCCGATCATGGAATCGTAATATGGAGGAATGACATAACCGGCATACGCATGGCTGTCGACTCTTACTCCGTGTCCGCCTGGCTGATGCAGCACCGTGATCTTGCCGGGTGAAGGACGAAAATCGTTATAAGGGTCTTCTGCATTGATCCTGCATTCGATCGCGTGCATCTGTGGTTCGTAATCCTTGCCGGAGATGCGGTCGCCCATGGCAATCTTGATCTGTTCTTTGATCAGGTCATGATTGATCACTTCTTCGGTCACGCAGTGCTCTACCTGGATACGCGTGTTCATCTCCATAAAATAAAAATTCCGGTGCTTGTCAACCAGGAATTCGATGGTACCCACACTTTCATAGTTGATGGCGCCTGCTGCTTTTTTTGCGGCCTCTCCCATTTTTGTGCGCAGCTCCGATGTCATAAATGGGGAAGGTGATTCTTCTACCAGCTTCTGGTGTCTGCGTTGGATGGAGCAATCGCGTTCACCCAGATGGCATACGGTGCCATAACGGTCACCTGCAACCTGGATTTCAATATGCCGGGGTTCTTCCACAAATTTTTCCATGTAGATCCCGTCGTTCTTAAATGCGGCGCCGGCTTCTGCCTTGGCGGTGTTGTAAGCTCTTTCCATTTCGGCATCTTCCCACACGATCCTCATTCCTTTTCCACCTCCGCCTGCCGTGGCTTTAAGGATCACAGGAAAGCCCATATCCTTTGCAAGGCTTTTAGCTTCTTCAAGACTTTGCAGAAGGCCATCGCTTCCGGGGATCACGGGTACACCGGCCTTGATCATGGTTTCCTTGGCCGAGATCTTGTCTCCCATCTTGTTGATCATATCTGC
>DATMHB010000048.1:0-2738 GCA_035555175.1 Flavisolibacter sp.
CGCAGGCAATTGGTCTTCAGCAGGAAATTATTGGCGAAGCCAAGCAAAAAGCAAACAAGGAGGCCCGAAAGATCATCATTCAATCCATCCAGCGTACTGCGGCCGAGCAGGCCATTGAGAATGCCATCACGGTTTTCAATCTGGAAACGGATGAGATCAAAGGACAGATCATTGGTCGTGAAGGAAGAAATATCAGGGCCATCGAAGCCGCCACCGGTGTCGACCTTATTGTTGATGATACGCCTGAGGCCATCATCCTGTCCTGCTTTGATCCCCTAAGAAGAGAGATTGCGCGCCTAAGCCTTCAACGCCTCGTGGCCGATGGACGAATTCACCCGGCCCGGATCGAGGAAGTCGTAGACAAGACACGCCGCCAGTTGGAAGAGCAGGTAATGGAGATCGGCGAACGCACCGTCATCGAATTGGGTATTCATGGCTTACACAAGGAACTGGTTCGGATGGTAGGCAAAATGAGGTTCCGTTCTTCTTATGGACAGAACCTGCTGATGCATAGCCGCGAAGTGGCCAACCTTTGTGCGATTATGGCGTCGGAGCTCGGGCTCAATCCCAAACTGGCGAAGCGCGCAGGCCTGCTCCATGATATTGGAAAAGTTCCGGATGAAGAAACAGAGTTGAGCCACGCATTACTCGGAGCGAAGCTCGCGGAAAAATATGGTGAGCAAGCTGCCATCGTCAATGCGATTGGCGCCCACCACGATGAAATGGAAATGCAATATGTGATCTCTCCCATAGTCCAGGCGTGCGATGCCATCAGCGGCGCCCGTCCCGGCGCGCGAAGAGAGATCATGCAGCAATATCTTCAAAGGATAAAGGACCTTGAAAATCTTGCGCAGGCTTATAATGGAGTAGAAAAAGCCTATGCCATTCAGGCCGGCCGCGAGTTGAGGGTGATCGTGGAAGCCGACAAGGTTACCGACCAGGAAAGTGAAAAGCTTTCGTTTGAAATTGCGCAGAAGATCCAGACTGAAATGACCTTTCCCGGCCAGATCAAAGTAACGGTGATCAGGGAGAAGCGGGCCGTGAACGTGGCCCGCTAGTGTTCGACGAGCGAGCCCGCTTGCTTAAGGTCTCGTTAATTCAGCCCATTCGCAGGGAGCGGACTTTGCAAAGCGCGGCCATTAAGGGTTTTAAATTTGGAACATACAGGTGCCTCCCTTACCTTTGCGTTCCTTAAATTTTTAGTTATGAACGCTGCTATTGCCTATGTGCACGAACAATTGACAGGCAAAAAAGACTTCCCTAAGTTTAAAGCCGGTGATAACGTCACGGTCAATTATAAGATCATTGAAGGAAATAAGGAGAGGATTCAGTCCTTCCGCGGAGATGTGATCAAAAAGCAGGGCGAGGGCAATACGGCCACTTTCACTGTCCGTAAGATCTCTGACGGCGTTGGCGTTGAAAGGGTTTTCCCATTCTTCTCACCTAATATCGAGTCTATCGTTCTGAATAAATCAGGCCGCGTTCGCAGGGCTAAGCTGTACTATCAGCGTGAGCGCAGCGGTAAGAGCGCAAGGATCCAGGAAAAGAAAAGAGCGCTGGAAACTGCCTGATCCCATCATATTATTAAAAGCGTCCCGCCTGCCGGGACGTTTTTTTTTAAATAAAATGTTATTGGGCTGCGGGCTAAGGTTATTTTCGAATAACTTCGTATCTTATTCTTCACACAATAATACCATTTTATGGGCCCCTTAGGTTTTAATGAAATTCTGATCATCCTGATCATCGTGTTGCTTTTATTTGGTGGCAAAAAGATTCCTGAATTGATGCGTGGTCTGGGCCGCGGTATGCGCGAGTTCAACGATGCTAAAAACAATGTGCGCAAGGAAATCGAAGAAGGTGTAAGCGAAAAGGATCGTCCTTCCGCTCCAACTAATTCATCAGCCTCTTAAGTTTCACCCTTAGCCATATACTAAGGTCACCATTGTTTTCCTTTTCCTCCATTGAGCAGTATCAGGCCACCCTTGAAAATGGCGGCACAACGTGCGTACAGGCTGTACAGCATTACCTCACGGCCATTGAAAGGAACAAAGAACTCAACTCATTTATTGAAGTATTTTCTGATGAAGCCCTGGAAAGGGCTTCCTTATTAGATAGTGCGCAGCGCAAAGACAAACTGCATGGCGTTGTCATTGGACTGAAGGACAACATCTGCTATAAAGGTCACAAGATCTCTGCGGCTTCTGCCATACTCCAGGATTTTGTTTCGCAGTACTCAGCAACCGCGGTTGAAAGGTTATTGCAGGAAGGAGCCATTATTATTGGCCGCCAGAACTGCGATGAATTCGGAATGGGTTCCACCAGTGAAAACTCCGCGTATGGACCGGTACGCAATCCGGTGCATCATGATCATGTTGCCGGCGGTTCTTCCGGCGGAAGCGCGGCTGCAGTAAAGGCCGGACTTTGTATGGCTTCCCTCGGCAGCGACACCGGAGGCTCGGTACGATTGCCCGCAGACTTCTGTGGCGTAGTCGGATTAAAGCCAGGCTACGGGCGGGTTTCAAGGCATGGCCTCATCGCTTATGGCTCTTCGTTCGATCAGATCGGGGTACTGTCGCTGAATGTTCGGGATGCTGCAAAAATCCTTGAAGTGATAGCGGGCCCCGATGACTTTGACAGTACGGCGATACCGGATGAAATGGAAAAGGATTTCTTACCCGGTAAAAAAAAGAAGCACCGCATTGCTTACTTTCCCAGCTGGATCCACCACCCGTCTGTTG
>DATMHB010000049.1:0-5288 GCA_035555175.1 Flavisolibacter sp.
TAGGATCATCACCAAAAAATTCCTCTCCGTCCACCAATACTTTTTGCACCTTTTGTCCCTGGGTGGTGATCTCTCCCTTGCTGTTTACCTGGAAACCGGGCAATCTTTTAAGAAGGTCCTCCACAGTGGCTCCCTCTTTCACTTTAAAACTATCCGCTACGAACTCCGTGGTATCGCCCTTGATGCGTACAGAGCCGGCGCTTTTTACAACGACGGCCTCAAGCAAACTGGCCTTAAGCGTCAGCGGCACCTGGCCAAGATCGTTTTCGGGTTGATTTTTGATTTCAACTTCGTCGGCGAAGTCGGCAAACTTAGGATAAGTGATCAGCAGCAAATATTTCCCCGGCACCACACCATCAATGCGGAATGCCCCGTCCTTATCGGTGCGGATGAACTTGAACAGCGTCGAGTCTGATTTTTGAAGAAGGGATACTGCTGCGTTTTGAAGATTCTTTTTCTCGAGTGTGTCAGTTACTTTACCTCTGACAACAGATTGCTGGGCTAGAGTGGTCTGAACGGTCCCGAAGAGGAGCAGACCAAGAAGCAATTTTCTCATGTGTTGGTAGAGCGCTGGTTTAATGGACAATTTAATGTGCAAAACCTTAGCGACTTGTTAACTTTACTTAAACGGCCGTAATAAAGGATTAGTATGATGGATCAAAATAAGGACACTGGTGATAATTTGATCGAAACCGGAGCGCATGGAGATAAACCGGTACTGGCACCGACGCCGGAAGAGCGGTACGAGCACCGGAACTTTGTTGATACCACAAAGCCAGTCTGGAATTATTCCATTCTTTATGATGACGACATTGAAACCTTTCAGAGGGGAACGCATTATGCGCTGTATAAAAAATTTGGTTCGAAGAGACTCACGGTGCTTGACCGCGAAGGATATTATTTCTGTGTATGGGCGCCCAACGCTACGAGGGTTTCGGTAACTGGAAATTTCAACCATTGGGATCCGGATAGTCATCTGCTGCAGCCGCGATGGGACAGGAGCGGCATCTGGGAAGGATTTATTCCGGGAATGAAAAAAGGAGAGCTCTACAAATATAATATTACAGGATTCAATGGTATCAGGACAGAAAAAGGAGATCCTTTCGCACATTATTGGGAACGCCGGCCGGCAACTTCTTCCATCACCTGGGAATTCGATTACGCCTGGAAGGATGAAAAATGGATGAGCGAACGCAAAAAGCACAACGCGCTCGACGCGCCCTGGAGCGTTTATGAAGTGCACCTTGCCAGCTGGATGAGGCCCGACCGAAACAATGAAGAAGTATACAACGATTATTTCCAGATCACGGAACTGTTGGTTCCTTATGTAAAGGAGATGGGCTTTACGCATGTCGAGCTCATGCCCGTAATGGAACACCCCTTCGATGGCAGCTGGGGCTATCAATGCACAGGATATTTTGCGCCTACCTCCAGGTTTGGGGAGCCGGAAGGCCTCATGCACCTTATTGACGAAATGCATCGCAATGGAATCGGCGTGATCCTCGACTGGGTACCTTCACATTTTCCTTATGATGCGCACGGATTGTTTATGTTCGATGGCACCCATACTTATGAATACGCGGACATGCGCAAGGGATTTCATCCGGATTGGAACAGCTATATTTTTAATTATAAAAGAGGCGAAGTAAAATCATTTCTCATCAGCAGCGCGAGATTCTGGTTCGACCTTTTTCACATCGATGGAGTTAGGGTGGATGCAGTCTCCTCGATGTTGAAGCTCGACTATTCACGAAGCCATGGCCAGTGGGAGCCGAATGAATTCGGGGGCAATGGAAACCTGGAGGCCATTGCTTTTATCAAAGACCTTAATGAAACGATCTTCCGTGATTTTCAGGATACGCAAACAATAGCAGAGGAAGCGACAGACTGGCAGGGGGTTACCAGACCAACTTTTGCGGACGGACTGGGCTTTGGAATGAAGTGGATGATGGGGTGGATGCACGATACGCTTGACTATTTCAAGATGGACCCGTATTTCCGCGAACACCATCAAAACAAGTTTTCATTCAGCATGATGTATTTCTACGACGAAAACTTTATGTTGCCTCTGAGCCATGATGAGATCGTGCATGGAAAATCGCCCATGCTTTACAAGATGCCTGGCGATGAATGGCAGAAATTTGCCAACCTCAGAACACTTTATGCTTATATGTGGACACACCCCGGTGGCCGGCTGCTTTTTATGGGCAACGAATTCGGGCAAACCTCGGAGTGGAATTACAAGTCGGAGCTGGACTGGTTCCTGCTGCAATATGAACCGCACAGAAAATTACAGGCATGTGTAAGGGATCTGAACAAACTGTTAACGGCACAACCGGCCCTGTACGAAAACCAGTTCAACATTCATGGCTTCGAGTGGGTGGATCTCAACCACAGACAGGAATGCGTGGTCGTTTACCGCAGAAAGGGGAGGACGGAGCTGGAAGATGTTTTAGTTATTCTGAACCTCGTGCCTGTGGTGCGGTGGAACTGGTCGATCGAAGTCAAAGGAAGGGCCTATGAAAAAGAGATCTTCAATAGTGATGCAGAGAAATATGGAGGATCCGGCCATGTATCTAATCCGGAACCTCGCTCCGAAGTGCTGGACAAAGAAGAGAAAAGGTACAGGATGATTGTTCATCTACCGCCACTGGCAGCAATTGTTTTGAAGTGATGGAGTTTAGTGCTGAGAAGTCAAAAGTCATCCCGCCGCGCGGGGGCAAAATTCAAAAATCAAAAGTCAAAATTCAAAAGGCTCAAAGCACTGAGCTTACTACACCAATGCAATCATTCCTACGGAGCGATAGCTCTGGCTGCATTAAAGCATTAAAGGTCGAAAAGCCCACTACTCTCTCTTCGAACAGAGGATCTGGTCCAGCGCCTTATTTCCGTGGGTATCTTAACGACATTTATTCTTTAAAGAACGCCTAACGGAATACAGCGCCTTTCGTTGCGTCGCATAGCACGAATAGGAGTTTTGGTCCTTAGGACCGTCCAAAATCAGAGTGCTGCAGAGCGCCGATTCATCAGAGGCGGCCTTTGGATTTAAAGACTGATGCGCATTGAATCGGCTTGAACTTTTGGCTCCACCTTTTGTTTCAAGACAAAAGGTTGGAAAAACAAACTTCGAATCCTTTAAGGAAACACCGCAATAGAGAAACTGTGCGCGGGTCCCGCCCGACGGGAGAGCCACGCACGAAGTTGGAACGATTGAATACCCCCATGTCCCCATTCACTAAAGAAGCGAACGAAGACATCTGCTGGGTCTTCCAAAGATTGCAGAGGAAACCCGTCCTGCTACCGCGAAGACTCATGCACAAAGAGTTGTAAAGTCACCCTCCGCGCCTTTGCGCGAAACACAGCTAAAGCAAACACTTAACCGCAGACATTTTTAGCAAATTCCTTACATATGGGCTTGACTATGAGCACCTAATTCGCTATTTTCGAACGATATAAACACCAATATTCTATGTGCAGACTGATCCTTACTTCCCTGCTGCTTTCTTTAACCTCAATCGCATTTTCACAGAGCGACAGCTCCTCTTTCTTTTTCCAAAAAGGGCTTGACGAAAAACAAAAAGGCCGAAAACAGGAGGCATTAAGACAGTTTGAGAAAGCCTACGGTTATAATAATACGGACCAGAAAATAGTTAGTGAGCTTGCGGCAGGGTACCTTGACCTCAGGCGGTATGGTCAGGCAAAGGAAAAATTTCTGCAGCTCGAAAAAATGGGCGATAAGAGTGACAGTACCTATCGCCAGCTAATGCTACTTTCTTTCAATACGCGCCAGTTCGACGATGCCATCAAGTATGCAAGCTTGTTGAAAAAGGTAAGGCCTGCCGAGCAGACTGCGTATTACCTCGGTAGATCTTTTTACGAAAAAGAAGACCTCGGCAATGCGATTAAATACCTGGATATCGCTGCCAAAGAAAATCCGCAGAATGCAGAGATCCCATACACTGTAGCAAGGGCTTATGCCGATATGTTCAACTACAAGCAATCGACCGAATACTTTTTGAAAGCGATCGCATTAAATCCAACCCAGAGTCGCTGGATCTATGAGCTGGCCCTTATTTATTATGCCGTTCCCGATGAAAAGAATGCACTGAAGTACATGCTGGAAGCAGGAGAGAAGGGATATAAGAAAGACAATGAGTATTACACCAATCTGTCTACGGCTTACATCAATGCGGGCAGGTTTGATGAAGGTATTAGCATATTGAAAGACCTGCTGCAAAAGCGGCCTTCCGACGTCAACATCATCAACAGTCTGGCCGAAGCTTACTATGATGCAAAAAAGTACAACGACGCCATTACGTATTATGATGAGCTTTTGTCGATAGACCAGAAAAATGCTTCAGCCCTTTACATGATAGGGATGAGTTTCCAGAAAAAAGGAGAGAAGGAAAAAGGAATGGCCCTGTGCGACAAGGCTATTCAAATGGATCCAAGCCTTCAAAGCTTGAAGCAAAAGAAAGAACTACCCGGATTTTGAGTTATGTAGGGTGGTTCTGAATGTTGAATATGAAGCCAGGTGTAAGGATGCTTCCTCTTTCTCTATCAAATCTGGCATTTAACTAAAAAAATGTGCTGATCTGATAAAGTCCGCTGTGCAGGCAGTCTATTAGCACCCGACATTAAAAATAATATCATTTACATCTTCTCCGGAACCTTAATGCCCAGTAAGGCCATAGCATTCTTAATCACCCCCGCCGTTAATTGACATATCTGCAAACGCAGTTCTTTCTTGTCTTCGCTTTCAGCTTTCAATACGCTGTGCTGCGTATAAAAAGAATTGTAGGTCTGGGCCACCCCAAACACATAGTTTGCAACGGCGGCAGGATTGTATTCGATCGCCGCCTGTTTCACCGTATCCGGAAATTGTTCGAGCAGGATCAACAAGTCCTTTTCCAGTTTGAGCAGAGCGCCCTGGCCGATCCGGATGCCCTTGGGTTGTTCCTTTCTTAAGATGGAGCGCAACCTTGCATGGGTATACTGGATAAATGGCCCTGTAAAGCCCTGGAAATCGATCGACTCCTCCGGATTAAACACCATTTTCTTTTTAGGGTCTACTTTCAATAGAAAGAACTTCAGTGCACCCAGCGCGATCGTTTCGTACAATTCTTTTAATTCCTCCGGAGAGAATTCCTCAGGATTACTTTTTTCCTTGGTCTTTTTTTCCGCCTGCAAAACCATTTCGTTCACCAAGTCGTCCGCATCCACTACCGTGCCCTCGCGGCTCTTCATCCTGCCGCTAGGCAATTCAACCATGCCATAGCTCAAATGAA
>DATMHB010000050.1:0-3030 GCA_035555175.1 Flavisolibacter sp.
TAGGATTAAGGCAGGGAATTCAGTCCGTATATAAAGATCTTCAGGGCACCGGCAGAATATCTTCTTTTGCCTGACGCCTTTTAACCAGCGTGCGGTAGTTGCTTATAAAATTTTTTAGGGAGAGACTTGCTTATACCTGACCGCATATATCCGGCCTTCAGGTTATTTTTCTACAAAGGACTAATATTGCACCATTTAACATTAGTAGTATGACGCCTAACAGGTTTAAAGTGCTCAGGTACTATTTGTCTACAAGGAATAACGTATCCCTGACGGAGATGTCCGGTTATTTTTTTTCACCTTCTTATAAATCAATTGCCAACAGGTTCATCGAAAAAAAAGAGTTAGAGCAGTCGTATTACAAAGTAAGTCTGAAGGGCGTGCAGGACCCTATGTATTATCCCGCAGGCCACAATATGCATTCACTGTACCAGGTCATTGTGGAGAGCTTTGATCCAAAGAACTGGCATTATTATGAGATCGCCCAGACGCGTGTGGAACCTCATGACATAGTTGTTGACTGCGGAGCAGCCGAAGGGTTGTTTGCGCTTATCGTGCACAGGCGTTGCAAAAAAGTATACCTGATAGAGCCCCTCGCGAAATTCGTTGAGTCTTTAAAGAAAACGTTCGAGAAGGCCGACAACGTGGAGATCATCCCTGTGGCCATCTCCGACGCATCCTTTAAAACAAACATCATCAGCAATGACATTTCATCCTCATTGTCTGCAAACGCGGAAGGGCAGGAAGTGGAGGTCACCACGCTCGACAAGCTTTTTCATGACAAGGGTTTGGCTGTATCCTACCTGAAAATGGACCTCGAAGGCTATGATTATAAGGCGCTGTTGGGTGCAGAGCATCTGATCAGAAGGAACCGCCCGAAGATCGCCGTAACGACTTATCATGAGAAAACTCACGCAGATCAGATAGGTGCTTATCTGAAGTCGATCGTTCCGGAATATCATATTCTAACAAAGGGTATCAGCCAGGAAACCGGGTCGCCCATCATGCTGCACGCATGGATATGATGCAGGTGCGGATCATTGCAGCCGGCGCAATAAGATCAGTTTTATAAAGACGCGGATATGGTTAAACTCTTTGTTGATGCACATGTATTTGATGGCGAGTATCAGGGTACGCGAACGTTTATCAAAGGCATTTATACTGTGCTTGCCGGTAAACCAGGTATAGCTTTATACCTGGCGGCATATGATCTCAATAATCTGCGGTTGAATTTCCCGGCTCAGGATTCGGTTCATTTTGTCCAGTACAGGAGTACATCCAGTGTGGCGCGACTGGGTTATGAGATACCTGCCCTTATCCGCAAATACAGTATCGACTATGCGCATTTCCAGTACATTGTTCCTCCGGTGAAGCTGTGCCGGTTTATCGTTACCACACATGACGTGATCTTTAACGAGTATCCTGAAGAGTTCTCACTGGCTTACAGGATCAGCAAAAATCTGCTTTACCGTGTTTCGGCCCTGCGCGCCGATATACTCACTACGGTATCCGACTACTCAAAGCTTTCCATACGAAAGTACCTTGGGATTAAGTCGAAGGAAATCATCATTACGCCGAATGGCGTGGCAGACCGGTTCTTTGAACCGCATGACAAGGCGCTTGCGCGCGCGCGAATAGCCGGGAAATTCAAATTCGACAAGTATGTGCTTTTTGTGAGCCGCATTGAGCCACGCAAGAACCATGTGTTGCTGCTGCGCGCCTATCTTGACCTTGCGCTGCACCTTCGCGGTTATCACCTCGTGCTGATAGGTCACGAAACTATTCCCGTTCCGGAGTTCGACAACTTGTTGGCGACCGTTCCGGAAAACGTCAGACAATTTATTTACATCAGCAACCGCGTCGATGATCAGGACCTGATGGACATAATCACCGCAGCGTCTTTGTTCGTTTATCCGTCCAAGGCAGAAGGATTTGGCATTCCCCCCCTGGAAGCAGCGGCCTTGCAAACGCCGGTTCTTTGTTCCAATTCATCCGCCATGAGCGACTTCCATTTTTTTGGCGAAAACCATTTCGATCCCTACGATTTTGATGGTTTTAAGAAAAAATTACAAAATGCTATTGATATTGGGCAGGACCCGGCATGTCTGAAAAGAATTTGCGAGATCGTCCGCGAAAAATATTCATGGGAAGCCTCAGCGGAAAAGTTATATGAATTAATCATAAGATAAAAAACGTTATTTTGCAGCCCCAACAAAATCCAAAAAATGATAAACTTAGACTTCCTCGAAGCAAATAAAGAAAGACTGCGTTCTGAGTATTTGTTTGCCAAACCATTTCCTTATCTGATCATAGATAATTTTTGCGACAAGGAAAAAGTTGAAGCCTTGTATAACAAGATCCCTGAGCTGAGCAACAAAAGCCGGGACTACATGTTTGCCAACAACAAATTTGAAAAATCGAACTATAAGGAGCTGGGCTCTGAGTTTGAAGAATTGTATGCGGACCTTGCATCGGACCGCATGAACAATTTTTTAAGCTTCATTGCAAACGAAGAAGTCTTTGTCGATCCTAAGAACCACGGGGGTGGTCTGCACCAGGGAAAAAAGAATAGTTTCCTGGATATGCACCTCGACTTTAACTACCATCCATTGCACAAGGGTTGGTACCGCAACATGAACCTTTTACTTTATTTGAATAAAGACTGGAAGCCAGAGTATAAAGGTCACCTGAAATTAAAGGACCTGAGAAGCGGAGAGGAGAAAGAGCTCGAAGTACCCTTTAACCGCATGATCATTCAGCAAACGCGTGCGTATACTCTTCACGGTTATGATATGACCAACTTTCCTGATGGAAAGTACCGGACGTCGGTGGCTACGTATGCTTATACTACCCATCAGCACTTGATTGAGAAGCCAAGGACCACAGACTGGGTGGTGAAGGATGGCCAGCCCATTAAAAAGGCCATCGCTTCCGTCTACGGCCCGGCAGTAAAGATCAAGAATTCGCTTTTTGGAAGCGGCACTGCAAAAAACAAATAGGAAGTGGCAACTGAATAAGAAAAGGCCCGCC
>DATMHB010000051.1:0-4037 GCA_035555175.1 Flavisolibacter sp.
GGAACCTCCTCTCCTGCGGCGAGTAACGCATGTGCCATTTCAAACACAACGGGATAATGCTCGCAAAACGCACCGAGAAAATACGGTCCCCTTGGCTGAACGCTTCTTACCTCCGAAATAAAATCGAGCGCTACCGCATGAACATCTTTATAAGGATAGGGCTCGAAACCATAAAATGGACGAATATGTCCCAAATGAAAGGATAGTTTATGATAAAGCCAGAAGCCCGGAATAGCGAAGAATGCCGGTGCGTCACCCTCTTTTTGAATGCAGACAATGGATGCGCCCTTTTTTTGCTGAGGTCCCTGATGAAGATCTTTTTCTTCGCTCATACGTGCTTCGATGAGGTGCGACAATTGCTGCACGGTAGGCTGCAAATAAAGATCCATTGGCTGCAACACAAAGCCGAGGTGTTCAGCCCGGCTTACAACCTCGAGCGTCATGAGCGAAGTACCGCCGAGTTCAAAAAAATTATCGTTGATGCCTATGCGATCTATTTTGAGCACCTCCTTCCAGATGCCGGCGACTTGTTTTTCTATAGCACTCGCCGGTGCGAAGTACTCGTGCCGCACAAAATCGTTCTCATCCGGATCCGGAAGTGCTTTGCGGTCTGTTTTGCCATTGAAAGTTGTGGGAACGTGATCAATTTCAACCAGCAACGCAGGAACCATGAAATCCGGGAGCTTTTCGCGGAGCCATGATGCAATGGCCTCTTTTTTAAATTCTGTTTCGGGCACGATGTAGGCAACGAGCCTGCTCATACCTTCCCTGTTCTTTTTTGCCATAACGATGGCCCTTTGCACCATTGCACTTTGTTCCAGCACATGTTCTATTTCCGAAAGCTCGATCCGGTAACCGTGGATCTTTACCTGGTCGTCGAGCCTTCCCAGGAATTCTATATTTCCATCTACAAGCCAGCGTCCAAGATCGCCGGTTTTATACATTACCGATCCCGGATTGTTTTGAAATGGGTCCGGTAAAAATCTTTCCCTTGTCAGCACATCATTGTTCAAATAGCCTCGTGCCACCGAAGCACCACCGATATAAATTTCACCGGTCCTGCCCACATCCGACTTTTTTCCCTCGGCGTTAAGAATGTAGATGTATGTATTCGCAATTGGCTTTCCAATCAGGGCGGGCTGCTCCTTCACCAAATGGTAGACGGTGCTGTAAACGGTAGTTTCCGTTGGACCATAGAGGTTCCTAACCTCCGTGTTTGTCGTGTCAAGTTTCTGAAGTATGCGAGGTGGGATCGGCTCACCCGCCATATTGATCATAGCAATAGCCGTTAGGTCCGCGCCCTGCTTCAAAAGACTTTCCACCACGCCGGGCACGGTGTTGAGGAGCACGCGGGCATCGCACTTGAGGTGGTTGGCGATATACAATCCGCTTTCAATGATGCGCAGAGGCTTGCCGCTGCAAAGCGGAAAAAAGAGCTCGAATACCGAAAGATCGAAGCAGATTGAGCTTGACGCATAAACCAAATTGAAATGGTCTGGCAAAAATTCCTGCGTGGCCCAATGCAAAAAGGCGGACACATTACGGTGTTCGATCATGACGCCTTTCGGTACACCGGTAGATCCTGAAGTATAAATTATATAGGCAAGATCATTTGCTGCGGGGCGGTGGCTTAAATTGGAAGCCGGTTCATTGACAATGCCTCCACCACGATCCTGCATGACGAGCTCAAGATGCTGCGTTCGCGAAAGCCGCTTGCGCGACAGCTCGGAACAAATGGCTATATCCGCCTTGCAATCTTGGAGCATGAAATCAATCCGCTCGATCGGATAGTCGGGCTCGATAGGAACATAGGCTGCACCGGCCTTCAGTATCGCAAGAATAGCAATGATCATTTCAGGTCCGCGCTCCATGCAAACAGGCACGAGGCTTCCTTTGCCAGCGCCGGCTTTCGTGAGAGCGTGCGCCACCTGATTCGATTTGGTGTTGAGGTCAACATAGTTCATTTGACCTCCGTTGAAGAGCAATGCCGGATCCTGTGGCCGCGCAAGTACGCGCTCCTCGAAAAGATCAACGATGGTGCTGCATAAATAATCGCCTTCTTCGTTTGGTCCGGAGAACTCTGTTTCTGTCATGATCGCCCTGCCTTTTGGTTAAGATTGTGGTACGATGTTTATCAATTCAACGCGGCAGTTCAAATAGGTATAGAGTTTAATGAGGCGGAAGGAATACATGCACCGCCAGCCCGACGATTCGCCCGGTCAGGATGGCGGCTTGTTTCGGGATAAAGAAGGAGGTTTACTTCAAAAGAAGGAGGTTTACTTCAATAGTATAGGGTATAAATTAAAACATTCCGAAGACACCATCAAAAAAACAAAATAATTGGTTGTGCACAAAATTGAAACCAACCAATCGAATCTTTATCTGTCAGGTCGCCACCATATAACGGAATTACATATGTGAATTTTTGCAGCGGAATGAGAAGACCGGCCGCCCTGTTTATGGGCAAGATCGTTAGCATCACATGTGCTGATAAAATTGCTTGCATTTGGAGCATGGCAACTGGCTGCCATGCATAAGCATTTGATCATTTGCTCAATGAGGAGGACTACGGACATTTCAATTGAATTTGCGAGGGGGCGAAGCTTTTTGTGCTTTGTGATATTTTTTAGAATAATTCACAAAATAAGGTCTACCTTCACCCCGACAATTTGAGCCCCGCATCAGTAATCGTTAATTATTCTGCTTAGCAATCTGCATCTTAGTTAGTCTTACTTCTGCCTCTCAGATCTTTTAATTTTTTAATCATCAAGTATGAACATTTATGTTTCAAACTTAAGCTTCAACGTTCAGGATGAAGACTTAAGAGAATTTTTTGCTCCTTATGGAGAAGTAACTTCAGCAAAAGTTATCATGGACAAAATGACGAACCAATCCCGCGGTTTTGGCTTTGTTGAAATGTCTGATGAAACAGCCTCTAAAAAAGCGATTGCTGAACTGGATGGCGCTACAGTAGAGAACAGGACCATTAAAGTTATGGAAGCCAAGCCAAGAGAAGACAGGCCGGCACGTAACAATGGCGGCTTCCGCGGCAACGGCGGCGGTGGCTATAACAACGGTAACAGCTACAACAAGAACAGGTATTAATACATGTTTGAATTTACTAAGCCCCGACCTTACCGGTGGGGGCTTTTTTATGTCCGGAGCGCTCAGGCTGCGCGGTTCGCCGACACCATCCCCGGATAAGCTGCTTACGCTGTGTTTCCCGCTCTGTCTACCGGTGTCCGTCCGGTTCGAAATAGCCGCGAGTCCCCTTCCGGGAGAGTCGCGGACAAAGTAAATAGAAGCAGCCCGCCTGCGCCAACGCTTCGACCGACACTGCGGGAGTAAGGGACAAAAGCCCCCCACATGCGGGGCCTTTGCGAACTGTGCGGCTTTGTGGCTTTGCGCGAAACAGAGTCCCTCTAACGAATTACCATTACCAATGATCGAACAAAATGAAGATATCTGAACATTATGCTTATATTTCGCGCCATGAAAATAAAGGGAAAGCATTACCGTACCATTTGGGTAAAAGAGGACGAAGGAGACGTGATCAGCATTATCGACCAGCGGTACCTCCCGCATCGCTTTGTTATTGAAGACCTGCGGTCTGCTGCAGACGTAGTGACCGCCATTAAGGATATGCACGTGAGAGGTGCCGGCCTAATTGGTGCCGCTGCTGCATACGGCATGTACCTCGCGGTATTGGAAGCTGGCAACAATAACAGTTTTGAAGAAGAGGTATGCAGAGCCGCTAAAATTTTGAAAGCGGCAAGGCCGACAGCCGTAAACCTCGAGTGGGCGGTAGACCGTCAACTGGCAGCCATAAGAAAAGGCGATACTGTAGCTGAAAAAATAAAACTCGCACGGCAGACCGCTAATGAAATCGCGGACGAAGACGCAGACTATTGCTGTCGCATAGGCATACAGGGATCTTCCATCATAGAAGAAATCTCAAAAGAAAAAAACGGCGGAACTGTTAATATCCTCACCCATTGCAATGCCGGCTGGCTCGCCTTTGTAGACTACGGTTCGGC
>DATMHB010000052.1:0-3289 GCA_035555175.1 Flavisolibacter sp.
CTCTTGCGAACCGTTTGTTCCGCCTTCTCGCGGATAGAGCAGGTATTGAGTAGGATGAGGTCAGCTTCTTCGAAATTGCGGGTAGCTCCGAAACCTTCCCCCGCCAGGATCGAGGCTACAATCTCGCTGTCGCTAAAGTTCATCTGGCACCCATAGCTTTCAATATAAAAACGGCGGCGGTACTCAACCGGATCATTTTCAAAAGGCGCAAATGCCTCGCCCTGTCTTTTTTCATCATGCACTCTGGTGGACGCTGCTTCAAACATAATCAGGAAAATTGCTTGCAAAGATAAATAATTCCCCCTCGGTTTGTGACAGGATGACAGATTTTAAGAACAATTTGAACTTATCTTTGAACGCCATGAAATTTTTGTTGCTGTTAGTTTTCGGTTGGTGTGGCATTCAGGCGATTGCGCAAACCGACGGTCCGGGGCTTCTTGTCGGTTCGGTCCTCGATGAAAAAGGCAAGGCCCTCGAGGGCGCTACTGTTCAGCTGAATTCGCTGGACGACAGTTCGTTCCAGAAAACGGCTCTCACTAATCCGGACGGCACCTTCCGTCATTCCTCGATACCTTTTGGATACTACCGGCTGC
The DNA here is from genome assembly GCA_035555175.1 of Flavisolibacter sp. Classification (GTDB taxonomy): domain Bacteria; phylum Bacteroidota; class Bacteroidia; order Chitinophagales; family Chitinophagaceae; genus Flavisolibacter. The sequence goes on from DATMHB010000052.1 coordinate 594, forward strand.
GGATTTCTTTTGTAGGCTTTCAGCCCCTGACGCTTGACAGCATTCATTTCAGGGCGGACCGGTACGATTTCAACCTTAATGACCTGGTGATAAAGCCAAACCAGGGGGCCGAGAAAATGGATGAGGTCATTATCTACGCCGAGAAGCCGCTCATTCAAAGCAAGGACGGCAACATCACATTTAATGCGGGTGAATCAGCGCTCAGTGCAGGCTCCAATGCAAGCGACCTGTTAACCTCCGTTCCGCTGGTAACAAAAGATCCGAACGGCAAGCTGCTTGTGAGGGGAAAAGAACCCAAGATCCTCATTGATGACAAGCCGGTCGAGCTCAACCTTCAGCAGCTGCAGGACCTTTTGGAATCAATGCCCGGCAGCTCGGTCGAAAAAATTGAGGTCATGACCAATCCACCGCCGCAATACGCCAATGAGCAGGGTGGTGTGATCAATATCACTACCCGCAAGGGGTCGGTTGGATTGAACGGAAGGCTATCAGTTTATGCAGGCACAAGGGGTGAATCCGGTTTCAATGGCAGCCTGAATTACCGCAAACAGGGTTTGTCTGTAAACATCAATGCCGGCGCGGGCTTTAATGAATTTGAGGGAAACGGTTACTCAAGGCGGGAGAACATCTATAAGGATTCGACCAATTTTTTCAATACAACCAGTCGTTATACCAACCGGAATTGGCGTCCGAATTTCAGGGCAAACATCAACTATGATCTAAATAAATTCAATTCCTTTAACCTCGTACTTCAATACAATCAGAACAATTTCAGGAATCAAAACTTTGCCGAATACCGGAACATCAACCATAACAGTGAAGTATACAGGTTGAATGAGCGATTGATCAGGAGCAATGGCGATAATTCTAACCCTTATGTTGCTTTCAGCTACACCATGAAGACCCATAAGCCTGGCGAATCATTAAAGGTTACTGGTGATCTGAATTTTTCCTCGTCGCAAAACAACAGGGATTTTTATCAGGAATATTTTAATCCTGATCATTCGCCAAACGGAAGGGACTCCACCCAAAACCAATTCACGGACAACTCAACGAGAGGACAGACCCTTCGTTTGAATTATGAACTGCCGCTACGGAACCAGAAAACAATGCTTTCGGCTGGAGGTTATTATAATAATTCCGGTTCGGATATTAATTCGGAAGCGTTTTATTTCAGAAAAGGTGTTGCATTATGGATACCGCTCATGGCGCTTACCAACAGCTTTCGCTTTCACCAGGTAGTTCAAAATGCAAGAGTATCGGCAAAGCAGTTATTGGGAGAACATTTTAGTGTATCGGGCGGCGTTGCACAGGAGCGGACCGTTATACGATTCAAATTATACAAATCGGGAACCGATGCTTCCAATGCATACTGGAGCTTTCTACCGTTCGGTAACCTGAACAAGACATGGAATGAAAAACTCAGCCTGACATTTTCTTACCGAAGAACGATCAGGCGGCCGGGCGTAACTGAATTGAATCCGACGGTCGATTCATCGGATGCATACACGCTGCGTTCAGGAAATATCGGACTTAAGCCCTCGCTCGCGCACAATTTTGATCTTGTTCTTGGCAGGACCCAAAAATCTTTTTATGCGAACGTGGGTATCGGTTACAATATTGTTGACGATGTATTCAGCCAGATACGCACCAGATTATCGGACACCACAACGAGGATCACCTGGGAAAACATCTCGGGCAGAAAAGAATATGAGATCAGTACCTGGAGCGGCTACACATTGAACAAGCATATGAGGATCAACCTCAGCGCAAGCTATACTTATAACCAATACAGCGCATTCGACAAAGAGGTCAGGAAGTACAGGGACGGAGGTTCGTTCACTTCCAACCTCAATACCAATTATAACTGGAAAGACCTGTATACGGCAACCGGCAATTTTACTTTTAACCGGTTTGCGAACCCTCAGGGTTCGGTGAAAAGCACGCTCAGCATGAACGTTGGATTGCAGGCCAGATTACTCAAGAAAAAACTGACAGCCACGCTAAATGTTATTGATCCGTTCTTTCAGCAGCAGAACAGATCGTATACCTATGGCACTAATTTCAATGTAGAAAGCTATAACTCCACGCAGACGCGGAACTTCAGGCTTACACTCGGATACAATATCTCGAGGAAGCAGAAGAGAAAAAATCCGCCGCCGAAGCAGGCTTTGCAAAATGCGGTTCGCAACACTAACCCGCCGCGGAATTAAGCGAAAGGCGGGTGGCCAGCCAGGATTCTTTAATGGGGATGATCCACTTTGTTTCCAATTCCTCTTTTGTTTGCACAAGGTTATTAAAGTAAAGGCTATTGGGCTCGATAAAATAGTTATCCAGTGCATAGTGTAGCTGGCTCATGGGGAGAAGCTGGATCTTATCTTTTACATAAAACGCGAGATTGGTACGGTTGAAAAAATCCACGCCGAATTTTTGTCCCAGTTCCTTGATAAACCTGACAGAAGCATCGGTACTGCAACCGCTGACACCTGCTTTTTCTTCATCCGCCATAAGGACCACAAATTGTCCGAAGAACAGGTTGGCATAGGCATTTACTTCGGCCCCGTGCGAGCGCCATTCCGATGCAAATTTATTGAGCAGGGCTTCTATTTCGAGGGCCTCCGAAAGCGTGAAGAGACGGCTGCTCTGGTAAATCCAAACGCGGCTGCGGGGAGAGAAGTTTTCGGGAAGCAAATGAA
>DATMHB010000053.1:0-2773 GCA_035555175.1 Flavisolibacter sp.
GACGCGAAACGAACAGAACCCTCACGCGATTACATTCTTCCGCTTGGAAAAGCATTGATCACGCTGGCCGCAGATCCGTTGGCGGTAAAAAATGGAGAAAGCATTTGCATCGTTACCTATGGTATGGGCGTATACTGGGCCAAATCTGCTGCCCGAACCTTCAACGGGCAGATAGAGATCGTGGATCTGCGCACGCTGTTTCCTCTTGACGAAGAATTGATTTATGAAACAGTAAAAAAACACGGAAAGTGCCTGGTGCTAACCGAAGAGCAGCAGAATAACTCTTTTGCAGAAGCGCTTGCCGGAAGAATATCGAAAAATTGTTTCCAATGGTTGGATGCACCGGTGGATGTGCTAGGTGCTATGAATTTGCCGGCCGTTCCGTTGAATATGGGTCTCGAGGCGGCTATGCTCCCGAATGCCGCGAAAGTGGAAGAGCGGCTGAAGGCCCTGCTGGCATTTTGAAGTATCGACGAAGGCAAAATCCATTCAAGAACTGAAAGCACTATTCACCATTGTTGTCGCCTCCCTTAGTCCAAACCGTTCTTTAGGACTCCATTTTGACTATTGACTTTTGAATTAAAAAACCCCTCCGTAAACGAAGGGGCCGCATTGGATAAAGGTCTTTATTTGACGTCCAGTGAAAGCAAACTTTCCTGCTCGATGAAGGCTTCTACCTCATCGCCGACCACGATCTCTCCTACTCCTTTCGGTGTGCCTGTGAAAACCAGGTCGCCGATATTGATGGAAAAATAATTCGAAATATAGGAGACGATGTAATCGAAATCAAACATCATGTCCTTCGAATTCCCCTGCTGCACCAGTTCTTTATTCTTGTAGAGTCCGAAGTTGATCTCCTTTTTATTTTTAATATTCGCCACCGGGATCCATTTGCCTACCACCGCCGAATTGTCCCAGGCTTTTGCCTTCTCCCAGGGCAATCCTTTTTCTTTTAATTCATTCTGAATATCGCGCGCAGTAAAATCAATTCCTGCCGTTACTGCATCGTAATATTTGTTTGCAAACTTTTCCTGGATGTATTTTCCGTTCTTCGAAATGCGCAGCACGAGTTCGCACTCGTAATGCAGTTCATTCGTAAACTCGGGATAATAAAAGGGCGTGTGGGGCTGAAGCAAAGCGCTCTTTGGCTTCATAAAAATTACTGGCTCATCCGGAACGTCATTGCCTAGTTCCTTTGCATGTTCTGAATAATTGCGGCCGACACAAAAAATCTTCATAAAGAAAGTTGGTTTAGAGAATAATACCCGGGATACTGACACATGGCTGTTTATCCCATATATTCTATGGTTTTACAGAGAAAAGTCGGATTTTACAGGGAAATTAATAGAGTGTTGGTGCGCTAAAATAATTAAATCCTATTATTTGTCATAGCGTAATTTCCACATTGTTGAATTTATTCATGGCATTATTGATACCCGCTGTGGCAAAGGTTTCTATTACTTCAACACAAAGAGCGATCTTTTTAGTAACGATTGACTCTTCTTCCTTTCTCCATTTGCCCAGTACAAAGGCTGATTGCATACCCTGGGGAAAATCATTTCCAATGCCGAAGCGGAGTTTTGCATAATCACTCGTACCAAGGGTTTCCTGTATGCTTTTCAACCCGTTATGCCCGGCATCACTCCCACCCGGCCTCAGGCGGATCTTACTCAGGGGTATTGCCAGATCATCAAATACCACAAGGAGATTTTCGCGTTCTATTTTTTCTTTATCCATCCAGTATTTTACCGACTTGCCACTCAGGTTCATAAATGTGGTCGGACAAATACAAACAAAAATCTTACCCTTCCATTTCACTTCGGCTTTGTAGGCCAGCCGGTCAGAGGCTAACTGTCCGCCGTGACTCGTAGCAAAAGCCATGATCACATCGAATCCGATGTTATGGCGTGTATGCGCATATTCGTTACCTACATTTCCAAGTCCGGCGATCAAAAATTTCATGGTTGCAAATATAGTACGCTGAGTTTCCTTAGAATGAGGCCCATAAAAAAACCCCGGCGCTGACCGCCGGGGTTATGCTCGTAAAAAGATTCTTTATTTTTTTCCAGCCGGAGCTTTTGCCGGAGCAGCTTTCGCCGGGGCCGCGGCCGCAGGGGCAGCGGTTGCGGCTTTTGCAGGAGCAGCACCGGTTGCAGGGGCTGCAGCTTCTTCCTGACGCAATGCTCTTGTTGTAACTACAGAAACGATAGGGATACGTGGCGAGTTGAGGATCTCATAGTTTTGTTCCTTTACGTCTTCCACGCGAATGTTTCCGCCAATATCCAGCTTGTCCACATTCACTTCGATCTGTTCTTTCAGATAGCGCGGATAGGTCTTCACCTTCAGTGATTTCATTTTAGTGACGAGCTTACCACCGTTCTTGACACCTTCGGCAGCACCCACGTACTTGACGGGAATGGTGGCAACTACCTTTTTGTCTTCAACCAGCTCGAGCAGATCAACGTGGATCAACTCGTCGCTCACTTTGTCGAACTGAAGGTCTTTTAAAATGCAGCGATAGGTCTTACCGTCCACTGTTACCTCGGCTAACTGGAAATTTGGTGTGTATACTAAACCTTTAAAGGCTTTTGCAGGAGCGGCAAAGTTGATCTCCTGTGCACCCCCGTAAATTACACCAGGCACTAATTCCTGAGAGCGAAGCAGGCGGGTGGCTGACTTGCCATGTTCGGTCCTCAGTTGTCCTTCGATTGTAATTGTCTTCATTGTTATGAGTGTTTAATAAATAAGTCAAATCGGTCGAAAAGGGTCAAAA
>DATMHB010000054.1:0-7798 GCA_035555175.1 Flavisolibacter sp.
AGCTTCATTGCCCGTATAGTTCCTTTCCGAACGCAGCATTCCCTTTTCGTCCCATACGCGCCAAAGCCCCGTTTTTTGATTGTTGGTAAATTGGCCTTTCATCCTGAGCCGGCCGTTCTCATAATAGCATGAAAATTTTCCGTCGAGAAGCGCGCCTTCCATTTCGTATTCATAATGCACCTTCCCGTTCGGATGAAGGATTGATTTTTTTTCCCGCCCAAAAACGATGATAGAAAACAGGCAGGCCATAAGAAGGAGCGTTGGTTTCATGAGTTTGAATTTCATCTATAGAACTGTCGCGGCCTTATAATTATTGCCCACACAATAAAACAATTTTTCGAATAAATTCAAACCCTGGCGCAGACCGGAATGGTTTCGCGCAATGTGCCACGAACGCAAAGGCGATGGCTCTTAGATGACTGCTAATCCAAAATTCAAAATAGCCGCAGCATCAACAATATTGATTAGGCGCTATAGAAGATGATTCCTGATGATGAACAGCCCACACAGCATTTAAGTTGCCTTATTGCTCAGCTCCCTCCTTTCCCTCATTGGCTTCTACCACCCACTTCTCGGGGCGCATTTGTGGGAAGAAGAGTACATCCTGGATGGAAGGCTGATTAGTCAACAGCATACAAAGGCGGTCGATGCCAAAGCCGATGCCCGACGTGGGCGGCATGCCATACTCAAGCGCTCTCAAAAAATCGTAATCGATATACATGGCTTCTTCATCACCTCTTTCCATCAGCTTTACCTGTTCCTCAAAGCGCTCGCGCTGCTCAATAGGGTCATTCAGCTCGCTGTAGGCATTGGCAATTTCCTTACCATTGACCATAAGCTCGAATCGCTCCACCAGTCCGGGCTTGCTCCTGTGCTTTTTTGTAAGAGGGCTCATTTCAACGGGATAGTCGATAATAAAAGTGGGCTGCACATAATGGTGCTCGCAGCGCTCGCCAAATACAAGGTCCACCAGTTTGCCCTTGCCCATTGTTTCATCCACCGGAAGGTGCAATTGGCGGCATACATCCCTTAGCTCATCTTCGTTCATTTCGGCCATATCAAAGCCCGTGTGTTCTTTGATGGCATCATAAATGGAAATGCGTTTGAATGGCGCCCGGAATGAAATTGTGTTTTCCCCCACCTGCACATCAGTGCTACCGCAAACATCGGTTGCCGCTTTTTCAAGCAGGCGCTCCGTTACGTTCATCATCCACAGGTAATCTTTGTACGCCGTATAAAATTCAAGAATGGTGAATTCAGGATTGTGCGTGCGGTCCATGCCTTCATTCCTGAAATTGCGGCTGAACTCATACACCCAGTCGAAGCCCCCGACGATGAGCCGCTTCAGATATAATTCATTGGCAACGCGGAGGTAGAAAGGAACATCAAGTGCATTGTGATGCGTAATGAAAGGTCGCGCGGCAGCGCCTCCCGGAATACTTTGAAGAACCGGCGTATCCACTTCGAGTGCTCCATGATTGTTGAGAAATTCACGAATAGAGTTGATGAGCCGTGTGCGCTTCACGAAGGTTTCTTTCACTGATGGATCGATCACGAGGTCTGCATAACGCTGTCTGTATCTGAACTCCGGATCCGTAACTTCGTCGAAGGTTTGTCCGCCAGCAGATTTCACGACCGGCAGCGGTCTAAGTGATTTGGAGAGAATGGTAAGTTCCTTCACGTGCACGGAGATCTCACCGGCCTTTGTTCTGAACGCAAAGCCTTTAACGCCGATGAAGTCGCCAAAGTCGAGCAATTTTTTCCAGACGATATCATAAAGGGAACTATCGCCGTCTTTGGTGAGGTCGTCCTTGCGCACGTAAAGTTGAATGCGTCCCTGTGAATCCTGCAGCACGGCAAAGCTGGCCTTACCCATATCCCGCACACTCATGATGCGACCCGCAAGGCACACATCGTTCAGCGCATCTTTGTCTTCATCTCTAAACCGGTTCTTTATTTCAGCGGAGTAATTGTTAACTGGATAAAGGGCCGCAGGAAAGGGGTCGATCCCAAGATTCCTGAGCTCTGCGAGCTTTTCCCTGCGTACCACTTCCTGCTCCGATAAATGCGCTGTCTGCATAAGATTTTATAAGACCGCAAAATTAAGGGTTGCAGGGCGCATGGGGAAGGGTTTCGCGCAAACCCCGCTATGCCCTGTCCTTCGTAGCCTTGGCTTCGACGGTCGAAGCCCCCGCGCAGGGCGGGTCCCAGTTTCACTTTCTCAGCCGGTCTCCGCTCAGTTTTTTCGCACTGTCCTTGCGGTCGCATTGAAGTTCACTGATATGCCAATGCTTGCATTCAGCGTTTCAGTCAATTCCGGCGAATAAAGAACATTCGTTGATCTGAACCTCGAAAATGAAAGGCTTGCCTGCAGCTTTACATCCTCTCCGCCTCCCCGCATCAGAAACGCCGGTTCAAAGGCAAAGAAACGCGGCTTGCCTGAAATGTAATCGAGATCATTTTTGGCGCTTTCATTTTCTTGTGAGCCGATAAAGTTTTTTTTCACCATCCAGGTTACTAAACTAAGTCTTGGCACTATCGCCAGCTCAAAATATTTTGATTTGTATCCGACGATCGGCTGAATGAACGGTTTGAAAATATTCACCTGCGAATGATCCCCGAGTCCATAATCGTTCTTTACACTGCCAAAGCCGAGTCCTCCATACAGTTCGCCTATCCATCGGCGCTTTTCATCAAGGGCTGCAAACCGGCCCGCGCCCAGCTCAACATAGGTTCCATTTCCTTTTTCATCTCTCGATCCCGTATTTTCTGTAACACCTCCAAAGAAACCATTGATCATAATGCGCACCTTACCCGATACGGCATGGGCAAATTGCAATTCCCCTCCTTCAAAATCAGAATCGCTGCCGGCAGAATATAAAGCGTTGATCCTTGTATCACCTTTTTGCGAAAGTAATGGTGCGTTCGGTGTGTTGGGCGCGTAGTAAACATGGTGGCAGGAGGCGACCAGTATTGACGTCAAGAGCGTAAAAATTTTCATAACTCGAACTTTATTTTGATGAATTGAAGTTTGTAACAAAGAGAAATGTTGATAGCCAAGGGCCGCAGGAAGGCAAGAAAAATCAGCGCTGTCTTAGCAACACTTCCCGCATTCTTTGAGCCCTTTTACGTTCAAAAAAGCTTTAGCGCCTAAAACTGAGGGCCAATCCTATCAGTGCATGGATCATATTCACACTTCCCGGTTTGAACGAAGTGGTCTCCGCATTTTTATTTTTCATTTTTGCAGGTGGCGCCAGATCGGCTTCAATCAGAAGGTCGAACCCGACCAATTTCTTTTCCTTACCCAATGGCATTCTCAATGAGCCCGATACTCCTGGAACAATTGAAGTCTGATCGAGTTTTTCAGAATACACGTCCGATATAGCATAACGCAAAACGTAGGCAGCAGGCGCAACTGCCAGCTTTGCCCTTGTTCTTTGAAAAGCGTATTGATATCCTGCCGCGAACTGCAACACCCTGTAGTCAATATCGACCCAAGCTCCGTCAGTACCTCCAAAGAACAAGAAAGTGCTATACGTGCCGCTGCTTCTAAACCCCCTTGCTTCTCCGGCGGCGGACAGGCCACCGCTGACAAAGACCGACTTGTATGCACTGATATTTTTTCCGGCCTTCACAAGAAAAGTACCGCCCCGTGTAACTTTAGGGTATTGGGTGCTCCACTCCAGACCGAGGAAATTGCCCTGGCTCATCTGATTGAAGTTTTGTTTTTCGATCTGATGCCTTATCGACGGCATTGGACCTCCGAAAGAGGGTCCTGAGGCTACAGATAGAAACCATCGGGAAGCTTTTTGTGACAAAGCGTTGAGACTGACGAGTATGATCAAAGCAGTAAGCAGCTGTTTCATAACCTGGTTTTGAAGTGGTAATTGTAGTTGCCGCAGCTAAAGTATTCTGACGATGCACCCGTTTAAAATTGAATTATAGCGGCACCGGAACAGGTCCTGCGAAAATTGCAAATTGCCAGCCCGTTTAATTGTCAGTGTTTGGGAATTAAACTATCTTTTGTAAGTACGCCTCCTTCAAACAGCCATGGTTGAAATAAAGATCCAGGACTATTTGTTCCAAAGCATCCGCGAAAAGCTGAGGCCGGGTGACTCTTTGTCCGAAGCAGTGGCCAGCCTGCTCTATGTAAGCAGTGACAGCGCTTACCGCAGGATCAGGGGCGAGACACCCCTTGTGCTGGAGGAAGCCAAAACGCTTTGTGATGCGTATGGCCTTTCGCTCGACCAACTATTGCAATCGAGACCGGATTCCATTTCCGTCCAGTATACTCAGGTAGCGAATAATCGTCAAAGCTTTCAGCATTATTTGCAGGGCATTCTCACGAACCTGAACATGCTGTCAGGTGCCATCACCAAAGAGATCATTTACCTTACCAAGGACATTCCTGTTTTTTACAATTTTCTTTACCGGCCCCTTTTTTCCTTTCGTTATTTTTTTTGGATGAAGTCCATCCTCCAGGATCCGGATTTCATCAATGCAAAATTCTCTGTCGACTGCCTGCCAAAGGATATAGAATCAATGGGTACCGAGATCAACAGGGTCTATAATAACATTCCTTCGTCCGAGATCTGGAACAGTGAGTGCATCAACAGCACCATTTCGCAGATCGAATACTATAGGGAGGCGGGTTATTTCAGGTCTTCAGCCGAAATTGAAAATGTATATGAAGCCTTGCGTTGCCTCATCGAACATATGAGAGATCAGGCAGAAAGCGGCAGCAAATTCCTGCCCGGAGAGAATGCAACGATGAAGCGGGCCAATTTTCAGTTTTATCATAACCGCGTTGTGCTTGGCGATAATACCATCATTGCTGTTGCCAATGGAAGAAAACTGGTCTACCTCAGTTATGATGTATTGAACTACATCACCACGACAGACGAGAACTTCTGTGGCAACGTTTATGAAAAAGTGCAGATGCTGATGCGAAGGGCCACTGTACTAAGCAGGGTCAGTGAAAAACAGCGCAGCATATTTTTTAATATCCTGCTGAAAAAGATCCCCGGCCGGATTGGCATCAATAACAAGTCCATATAATGTTAGCCGACAATATTCAGGTACAATTGTTCCAGCATATCAAGAACAGGCTGGATGGCACCGGTTCGCTGGTGGAGCAGACAGCATTGGTGCTCAATATCAGCACGGACAGCGCTTACCGAAGGATCAGAGGCGAAAAAGCCCTGAGCTTCGATGAAGTGTATAAGCTTTGTCTCCATTTCAGGCTTTCGCTGGATCATTTACTATCCCTGAACACGGACGCATTTTTGTTCACCGGAAATTTTGTAGATGCGGCTGCATTCCGTTTCGACCAGTGGCTTAACAACGTGCTGCAACAGGTGAAGTACATGAATAGCTTCAGGGAAAAGACGATGTATTATCTCTGCAAAGACTTTCCACTGTTCGATCACTTTCTTTTTCGCGAAGTGGCTGCATTCAAATATTATTTTTGGATGAAGAACATCCTGCACGACCCGGCCTTCGCGCACAAAAAATTCAGCATGGATATTTACCCGGATGAATATTTCGAGATCGGCAGGCAAACGTTACAGTATTACAACCAGATCGATTCGGTGGAACTGTGGAATATCGAAACGATCAATAGCACCATCCGCCAGATCGAATACTATCACGAGTCGAATATTTTTTCGAGCGATGGGGAGATCTTTATGCTGTATGAGGCGCTAGAGAAAATGATCAATCACCTGGAACAGCAGGCTACGCTGGGTTATAAATTCGATGCAGATGATCCGATGCGAACGCCGAAAGCATCCTTTCAGATGTTCTTCAACGAGATCATCATTCTGGAGAACTCTATCCTGGTGAAGCTGGATGGCACGAAGGCAGCCTATCTCGTGCACAACGTTTTGAATTACATGCTCACAAGAGATGTGGCGTTCTGCGATCACATGGCCAGCTACATCGAAAACCTGATCAGGAAATCAACACTCATTTCTACTTTTAGCGAAAGGGAGAGGGCAAGATTTTTCAAATACCTGCGTAATCGCATCGCACTCAGGAAGCAAAACCTCAAAGTTTAATGCCGTTGTAAAGACGGCTCTTCAATTCTGGCAGGCAATTTGGAAAGAAGAGATAAAATTTATTATGATCAGGCGCTCCCTCCTTGTTATTGGCTTGTTATGCATGCTTGGCTCCTGCAGCACCTTCAACAATCTTCCCGGCACTAATGTAACGAGCATTTCAGAATCGGAAGCTGCCCAGGGCATAAGGGCAGCCCTCGAACAGGGCATTGGACGTGGCATTTCGCTCCTGAACAAGCAGGATGGTTTTTTTGGCAACCAGGCTTATAAGCTCTTTCTGCCCCAGGAGGCGCAAAAGATAGAGACTACCCTGCGTCAGCTCGGCATGAGCGGGCTTGTTGACCGCGCCATTCTTCAGATCAACCGCGCAGCCGAAGACGCGGTAGGATACGCAAGACCCATCTTTGTAGATGCGATCACCAGCATGAGCATTGCTGACGCCATTAATATTGTAAAGGGCGGGAAAGATGCAGCTACGCAATATTTCAGGGAGAAGACCACGAGCAAACTGATCGCCGCGTTTACGCCTACGATAAAAAGTTCGCTGGATAAGTTCAGTGCAACAAAATATTATGGCGATATGATCAATACGTATAATGGATTCCCTACAACGATCAACAAATTAAATCCTGACCTGCCTTCGTATGTTGTAGGCAAGGCCGTTGAAGCCCTGTTCGACCAGATCGCTCAGGAAGAGGCCAACATCCGCTCGAATGCCGCAGCCCGCACGACCGACATCCTCAAAAAAGTATTTGGGTATGCTGCACGGTCCTGATTTATAGTGTGACGTCACGTTGGTAGACCCAAAGGCCTGGTGCGGTTTCGCAAAGGAAATTTTGTGTGGCTCGTTCCGATGGTTTGCTTTCTGCGCGCCTTTTGGGTGCAAGAGTTTCTGAGGCGGCATCAGGCCAGCAATACCTGCCATGCCGCTTCCACTTTTCCTTCGTCGAGCAATTTTGCCGCATAGCGATGAAGCTCCAGCTCCATTTCAACAGGATTGATAGAAAAATATTGAATGATATTCTTGAGATGGTCATCCTCAAATGAAGGTTGGACAACCGGTACTTCGTGCACATTAGCGAGCTGACCAAGCTGATTGCCCGTGAGCACCCTGCTGTTGCGAAGGCTCTCAGGCAATGCATCGAAACCGATGCCCAGCTTTGTGTTGGGCTTTGCAACCGTAAATAAATTTTCCTTTGACACCTTGCAATACCAGTCGCCGCCCAGCCGCGCAACCAACTCGAGCTTCGACTGTTCGAAACGTCTATCTTCAGTAAGCAGACTATCGTGCAGATGGAGCATGAGCACTTCACAGATCGCGAGCTGCCCGGCGCCACCCTCCTCGCCCAGAGATTTTATTTCGAGCACCTTGCATTCGAGCTTCGCCTTGCTTTCCTTTACCATCGGGGGCCGTACGAGGGTAGCCGGCTCTTTGGAAAATCCGGCCTTAATGAATTCGTCAACGCCTCGCGGATAATCGCAGCTGGTGAGCGACGTTTGCTGCACCATATCGTATGTTACAATGTTGATCACCACTTCAGGCACCTCTACCAGGTTCTGAAGCGTATGCTTGATGCTGTTGTCGCGCACGCGGCGGGCCGGAGAAAAGATCACCACGGGTGGCGAGGTTGAAAAAATATTAAAAAAGCTAAAGGGACTGAGATTGATGCTGCCGGCTTTGTCAATTGTAGAAGCAAAACAAATGGGCCTTGGTGCGATCACATGTTGCAGCCAGTATT
>DATMHB010000055.1:0-7041 GCA_035555175.1 Flavisolibacter sp.
CCGCGCACGAAGTAGAGAAAAGGCTAAGAAGTCCCCGTGTCCCTCTCTTTACAAAGGGCGCAGTTGCTTTGCGCAAGGAGGAGACACGAGGCCGACATCGAAAGCCGAGCCTTGGTCCTTATGACCATGGAAGAGAGAAATGCTGCAGAGCACCGATTCATCAGAGGCGGCCTTCGGATTTAATGAATGGTGCAGCCGCTCTCCGCTGTGCCCACCGAAGCTTAGCGAAGGGAGGCTCCGGCCTTGCTTTTTCTCTTTCTGTTTTCCCCCCTCGATCTCCGCTCTTTTCCTGCTCCGTCCTTAGCCCAGTTGCAGCTTGCTGTAATTCTAACTATCTTTCGACATCTTATCCTTATGCGTATCATTCCTTTTATCATCGGTGCTATTTTTACTGTTGCACTGGTTTTTGCCCTGGACAAAAAATGGGGAAGCATCCCACCGCTTGGAAAATTCCTGAGTCCCCAGCAAGGCTTCTGGCAAAATGCAGAAGCTGTGAGGGCTGAGAAAAATGAAGCGCTTTCTTTTCACGGATTGAAAGGGAAAGTGACCGTATATCTCGACGAGCGCCTGGTTCCTCACGTTTTTGCGGAACATAATGAAGACGCCTATTTTGCACAGGGCTACCTGCACGCAAAATACCGGCTCTGGCAAATGGAGCTGCAGACCTATGCCGCGGCCGGAAGGGTGAGCGAAAAACTGGGCAACGATCCGAAGTTTATCAATTTCGACAGGGAGCAACGCAGGTCGGGTATGGGATGGAGCGCTGAAAAAGCGAAGGAAGCTTTTGAAGCCGATCCCGAGTCGAAAGCGGCGTGCGATGCCTACACTGCCGGCGTGAACGCGTACATCAACACGCTGACAAAAAGCAGGCTTCCGCTCGAATATAAATTGCTTGACTACGAACCCGAGCCCTGGAGCAATTTGAAGATCGCCCTTTTTCTAAAACAAATGAGCAAAACGCTGGCAGGTTACGACAATGACCTCGAGAACACGTCGTCGAAGAACGAGCTTTCATTTGAAGAGCTGATGGCCCTGGACCCACAGGTTCCGGATTCGCTGGAACCAATTGTGCCAAGAGGTACGGCCTTCATGGATTCTGTTCATGTGCAACCGGTTCCGCCAGCCAATGCAGACAGTTTATATTTCGAAAAGAAGAGTACTATCAATGAACAGCAACTCACCAAACCCAATCCTTTAAATGGAAGCAACAACTGGGCTGTGAGCGGCCGAAAAACAAAGAGCGGTGCACCCATCCTTTGTAACGATCCGCATCTTGATCTTTCGCTTCCTTCGATCTGGTATGAGATGCAATTAACCACGCCGGATATGAATGTGTACGGTGCAAGCTTTCCGGGCTCGCCCAATATCATCATCGGCTTTAACGACAATATTGCCTGGGGCGTAACGAATGCACAACGGGATGTAAGGGACTATTATGAGATCCGCTTTAAGGATAACAGCAGGAAAGAATACTGGTATAATAATCATTGGGAGAAAACGCAACTGCGCGTTGAGGAAATTAAGATCAGGGGCGCAGCCACGCTGTACGATACCGTCGCGTACACGGTATTCGGCCCTGTACTTTACGATGAAAAATTTTCAAGGGACTTATCTGGCAATAAGGCGATCGCCCTCAGATGGATGGCGCACGACGCTTCGAACGAAGGGCTTACTTTTTATAAATTGAACAGGGCAAAAGACTATGGCGATTACCTCGAAGCCATCAAGACCTTTAGCTGCCCCGGCCAGAATTTTGTTTTTGCCAGCAAGGGGGGGGACATTGCTCTTTGGCAGCAGGGAAAATTCCCTGCACGCTGGTATGGACAGGGCGTGTATGTAATGCCCGGCGCCGACTCCAGCTATTTATGGCAGGGATTTATTCCGCAGAATCAAAATCCACACGCCATCAATCCTGAGAGGGGGTTTCTTGAAAGCGCCAATCAACGTCCGGTAGATTCAACTTATCCATATTTCATTCCTGGAAATTATATCAATGCCAGGGGCGTGGCCATAACAAGAAGGCTCAGTGCGATGGACCAGATCACGCCACAGGACATGATGACGCTGCAAAACGATGTCTTCAGTGTTTTTGCGGAAGGCGCCAGAAATATGCTGGTAAAATATGTTAAAGTGGATGCGCTTGATCGGGACGCACGCAGGTATCTTGAAATGGTAAAAAACTGGGACCTGCATGCAAGTGCAAATTCGACCGGTGTTACCGTATATCAGGCGTGGTTCGACAGCCTTGAAAGCGAAGTGTGGCAGGACGACTGGCAAAAGCATTCATTGAAGCTTCCCCTGCCCGATGAACAGACGCTGCTCGAAGCCATTAATAAAGATTCAGCCTTCACATATATCGACAATGTGAATACGCCGCAAAAAGAAACGATCTACGATGTCGTTACGTCGGCGCTCATGAAAGCCACGCCCCAATTGAAAACGGAAGAACAGAAGGGTACGCTCACATGGACGAAGCACCGCAACCCCGTGATCAAGCATTTGCTAAAAGATGCCGTGATGCCCTTTGCGCGGAACGTTTCAGTGGGGGGCTGGGGCAACACCATCAATGCGGTTACAGTAACCCATGGACCCAGTTGGCGCATGATCGTGCAGCTGTCTCAGCCAACGCAGGCTTATGGTGTGTATCCCGGCGGACAGGACGGAAATCCGGGAAGCAAATACTACGATGATTTTGTAGATACCTGGGCAACCGGCCAATACTATCCGCTTTGGGTGATGACAGAAACTGAAGCGAATGACAAACGCATCCTCGGCAAACTTACATTTACGAATCACTGATTCTTATGAAATTCTTACTCAATATTCTTTTGATCGCAGCCCTGAGTTTCCTCGCAGGAATGTTCTTGCCCTGGTGGAGCATCGCCCTGGTGGCGCTTGTTGTAGCCATCTTGCTCCCGCAAAGAACAGGATTGGATTTTCTTTCCGGCTTCATCGGCATATTTCTAATGTGGGCCGTAGTATCAACATGGATCGATATCGCGAATGAGCACATTCTTTCACACAAGCTCGCGCAGGTACTTCCCCTGGGCGGCTCATCGCTTCTTCTTGTAGTGGTAACCGCCTTCGTGGGTGGCCTGGTCGGCGGCTTTGCTGCAATGGCCGGAAGTTCCCTCAGACCATATAAAATACGTAGGCGCCTCCATCCTTAAGCCGGAATAATATCTGCTTTTTCTCCTTAATTTAATAAGGTCAAAGAACGTATTATTAAAACCTAAACCTCCTGTTATGAAAAAGAACATGATGTTATGGGTATGCGTTGCAACGATGTTCCTGGCATTTAAGAAAATCAATGATGTTCTTGATGATGTAGGCACCACAAGAGAGGAAGTAAAACGTATCACCCTCCAGCAGATCGCTTCAAATCATTTCGACATTCCCTCTTACACAGCAGCCGTGAGAGATGCCTGCAGAAAATTACCGCCGGGGGTTCGCGAAGCTACGATGTTGTCGCTGGGGCAGGTGGTAAGGGACTACGTTGAGTCTCCCGAATTTGAAAAAGATTACTTCGCCTATCTCGAAGCGCCGAAGCCCTCTGCAGGCGGCATGCGCAGACGGGGCCCTGCACCGATGGACGATGAAAAGCTTGCAGCGGAAAAAAAGAAAAGGGTAGATCAGCTGGTAGCTTCTATGGAAAGTCCCGACATTTTGAAAATGTATGTTGAAAATCTCGATGCGCAAACAGACCTGGCAAAGAGCATGATCGATCTTTATGAATCGTCGCCGGATGCGAAGCTTCCGAAAACAAAACAGGAATATAAAAAGGACCTTGAAGACTTAAAAAAGTTGAAGCAGCTGTATTCCAAGGACCTTGACGCTTTTAAAAAGCAATATGCCGAGATACAGGTTGACCAGCAACTGTCGGCGCAAGTGGAACGCGATAAGGCGAGGGCCGGCCGGAATCAAAAACAGGCAGAAGACGAAAAGAAACAAAATGAATTATTGAAGGATTATAAACCCATCATACGGAAAGAGCTCCAACAATTTCTGGCCGTATCATCAAACGTTGACTACAATGCACAATTAACAAAGAGAGGGGACAAAATGGTTTTTGTGAATCCGGCCTACGAAGCAAAATCCGCCGGCTGGAAATTGTGTTACCGGTGCGGCAAGGAAGCGGTCAACGGCGCCCGCAAGTTTGCGCAGGATTGGCTGAAAAGCATGAAATGATTTCCTGCATGTTAAAAATGTTTCAATTTTAAATGACAAGGTACTTTGTGAGAATAGAGCGATTACATTCGTCGTGTAACCGCTTATGAGAAGCATTTTATCGTTAGTCGTCGTTCTACTTTCAGTGCATGTTTGCACAGCCCGGCAGGTCCACGGAACCATTACTGATTCCGGCGGCAGTCCGCTTTCCTTTGCGTCTGTTACCGTTAAAGGAACGTCGAAGGGCGCGGTAGCCAATTCCCAGGGAAAATACGTTCTTCAGCTCGAGCCGGGGAGCTATACCCTCATCTGTCAGTATGTGGGTTTCCACTCGGAAGAAAAAAAGATCACGGTGGGATCGTCAGATCTCATCATTGATTTCCGCTTATCCATTCAGGAATTGAAAATGGAGGAAGTAGTGATCAGAAGAGGAGAAGATCCCGCGCTCGAGATCATGAGACAGGCCATTCGCAAAAGATCTTATTATAATAACCAGGTCGATGCATTTACCGTTGACGTATATATCAAAGGATTGATGCGATCGAGAAGCCTTCCCACCAAATTTATGGGACAAACGATTGAAAAGGATGACCAGGCAAAAGAAGGCATCGACTCGGCCGGCAAAGGAATTCTTTTTCTTTCCGAATCGCTTACGAAGGTTTCTTTCGCCCGCCCTGATAAATTCAAGTATGACGTCCTTTCCTCCAGGCAAAGCGGGGGCGGCTATGGGTTGAGTTTGCCCTTCTTTATTAATTTCTACAACAATAATGTTTCTGTTTCCAATGCCAATCCGCGCGGCTTTATTTCGCCCATAGCGGAAAATGCATTTCATTATTACAAGTTCCATTACGAAGGAAATTTTTTCGAAGGCAGAAAAATGATTGATCGTATCAAGGTCACACCGCGCAGAAAAAATGAGCCGCTGTTTGAAGGCTATATCCAGATCATCGACGGAGAATGGAGGATACATAGTCTTGACCTGCTCACAACCACCGACAATGGACTCGAACTGATCGACACGCTCCACATTACCCAGATCCACAGTCCCGTCAACGACTCTGTTTGGAAAACGCAAAACCAGGTGGTGTATGTAACGCTGAAGAAATTCGGATTTGAAGTAGCCGGCGATTTCCTAAATGTGTATAGCAACTACGACATCGATCGGGGATTCGGAAAAAAATATTTTGACCGGATCTTTATGCGTTACGACTCTGCGGCAAATAAAAAAGACAGTGGTTACTGGGCTTCCATCAGGCCGGTTCCCCTCGAACCGGACGAAAGAAGAGACTATGTGTTTAAGGATAGTGTGCGGCAGACAGAAAGAGATTCGTTTTCCAGGATGAATATTGATTCGCTCAACAAAAAGCAAAAACCGGTGAAGTTCACTGATGTCTTTTTCACAGGTGTATCACACAACCACTTTTCTCGCAGGGCGTTCACAACTTATACCCTCGGTGGCCTTGTCAGGCATCTGGAATACAATACCGTTGAGGGGCTGGCGGTGAATATTTTGCCGGGAGTGAGTATCCGTCCAAGGAAAGGAAAACTCAACTACAATATTGACCTTGCCGCCCGCTACGGCTTCAGCAACGAGCATTTCAATTCCTTTGCAACGGTTTCGATAATGCCCAGGAGTGAACGCTATCGTAATCGCTTGTTCCGGATTTCGGGAGGGAAAACCGTAAGCCAGTTCAACCACGACGAGCCTATCGGTGCACTGATGAACAGTTTGTATACGCTTCTGTATAAAAAGAATTATATAAAGCTCTACGAGAACTGGTTTGGCGCTTTGGATTATGCCAACCGTTTCGAGAATGGAATCAAATTATCCGCGTCACTCCGGTACGAGGACAGGATCCCGCTTGAGAATACAACCGATTATTCGTTCTTCAAGCAAGAGCGGACTATTTTGCCCAATCATCCTTACGAGCTGGCAGGTGTTCCTTTTGAAAAACACCAGGCCTTCGTTGCCTCGATAACGGTTTCTTTTCAGCCCCGACAACAGTACATACAGTACCCCGATTATAAGGAGCCGCTTGGTTCAAAATACCCAACTTTTGAAGCCACTTATTCAAAGGGCATTAAAGATATTTTTTCAAGTGATGTTGACTTTGATAAATGGGGACTTACAGTAAATGACGATGTCAACATGAAGATGGGCGGACTTTTCCGGTACCGTGTCGGAGCCGGCGGATTTATCAATACGAACAGAGTAGAAATTCCCGACTTTAAACATTTCAATGGCATCCAGACTTTGTTCAGCGAGCACTATCTCAACAGCTTTCAGCTGGCGCCTTATTACCGATACAGCAATATTGAAAGCCTGTATGGCGAGCTGCATATTGAACACCATTTCAACGGTCTGCTGACAAATAAGATCCCACTGTTCAACAGATTGAAATGGCATCTTGTTGCCGGCACCAACACATTCTATGTGGACCGGAACAACTATTATGTGGAAGCTTTTGCCGGCATTGAAAATATATTCAAGGTTTTCAGGGTCGATTTTATTTCAGTGTACCAGGCCGCACCCGGACATAATTTCGGTATCAGGCTGGGAATGGGAGGCCTTATCGGCGGACTTGCGCAGGCATCGAGGTAAATTTATTTCAGATCATCATCGAATAACAGTTTCACTTAACTTCGCCCGGTCATTTAAACTATTGAAAAATCTTTTATCATGGCTTTTACCACTACAACCATTCAGACTGTACCAACTCCCGCAAGCGAACAACCTGTTGACCAAAATGGCGCCGCATCGCTGCTGAGCATGCTGGTTTTATCTGTTTATGCTGCGCAAAAGAGCAACAAGAACTTTCGGAAATTGAAACGCCGGTTTATGTGGACGGCTTTTAAATTAAAACTCAAATCACT
>DATMHB010000056.1:0-3639 GCA_035555175.1 Flavisolibacter sp.
CATAGATCTCGTTGATCTCACTAAACCTGCTCATGTCCGTAATAAAAATTGTTGTCTTGACCACATGGCGGAAACTCATCCCGGCCTCCTGTAAAATAACCTTCAAATTCTGCATCACCTGGTGGGTTTCTTCCTGGATGTCCTTGTTCTTCATATTGCCGTTTGCCGCATCCATGCAGATCTGCCCCGATATATACAGTGTATGTCCCGCCAACACGGCCTGATTATAAGGACCGATCGGCGCCGGCGCATTTTTAGTGTTGATGATCTTTTTTTCCATTGGCACGAATTTCCTTAATTCCTGCTAATTCATACAGGAATTTCAAAATTTGAATAATCCGGATCATTTCAGGTAATTCGCGTATGCAAATTGTAGTGCTCACCGATGAAAAACTAAGAGAAGAACTCACCGGCAAGGGCGTTTCTGAAACGGCGGACCTTGTGTGGATCACCGAGCCGAAGGATTTTCTTCTTTACAAAAATGCGACGGCCTTTATCGACCTGCTCTTCGTCAAAGAAACAGAAAGGATCAACCTCCTTAAAAGTTTTTTGCCACAGTTGGTCATCATCAATAGCGTCGAGCACACGCTTGCCGAGAGCGATAACGCTTTTGTGCGCATCAATGGATGGTATAGCTTTTTGCGATCACCCCTTGTAGAAGCTTCGGGTGATCCGCAATTGAGGCCACGCACGGAAGAAATATTCAGCCTTTTCAACAGGACGATCGAGTGGTTGCCCGATGAGCCGGGCTTTGTAACGGCGCGCGTTGTGAGCATGATCATCAATGAGGCGCATCATGCTTTGAGCGAAGGCGTAAGTACAACACAAGAAATTGATATCGCCATGCAGTTGGGAACGAATTATCCTTACGGTCCGTTTCGTTGGGCCGAAGAGATCGGCACCGCCAAAGTGCGATCGCTCCTCACGGCCCTTGCAAGGCACCGATCCCGCTATCAGCCTTCTTCTTTGTTGTAAGGTGGATAACTAAAATTTGCTTTGCTAAAAATTTTAGTAATTTAGTCGTCCATTATTCATCATTAATTGATTTTTATGGAACCAGTTAATTTTCACATGCCCGGCTACCACGTGAACGAATACCTGATCGTATTGGCTCCCCACCCGGACCTGGGGCAAAAGATTTTGAAGGTGAAGGAAGAGTTTGCAGATAGATACAGGGTGCACGCTTCGAAATATGCGAGGCCGCACCTGGCGCTTGTGAACTTTGTTACCTGGGCCATGATGGAAGAAAAGCTGGTGCAGCGGTTATCGGCAATTGCGATGGGCATTGCTCCATTCAAGGTTGAATTAAAAGACTATGGAAGCTTGCCTTCGCATACCATCTTCATCAACGTGATCACGAAGTTGCCTGTGCAACATCTTGTAGGCGAATTAAAAGAAGCTCAGCGGCTAATGAAACTCAATGCCGAAAACAAACCCCATTTTCTTGACGATCCCCATTTCAATATTGCCACGAAGCTGAAGCCGTGGCAATACGAACAGGGCTGGGTTGAATATGCCCACAGGCAATTCACCGGCAGGTTCATTGCAGATGGCATGCTCCTGTTGCGCAGGCGGTCAGGAGAAAAAAGTGGATTCCAGATTGCCAAGCGGCTGGACTTTATGAACCTGCCGGTAGTTACAAAGCAGGGAGACCTTTTTGTGTAGCTTTTGCGCACCGCTTACCCGATTCTTATTTCCAACCCAGAACTCAAATGCACATGGAAGAGCCTAACCTGGAAGAACAACCCGTCGATGATTACAAAAAAGGAAGAGGTGCACAGTTCAATACAAAAAATAAATTCCTCAAGACGGAGACCACCAGAGAGCATGTGGAAGCCGTAGATGACTGGATCGAGCCGGATATTAAAACCCAATACATTGAAGTCTTTCCCAAGACCATTGTGAATAAGGTTGACAGTCCGGATGTGGGGATGTGGTACAGCATGAATCCCTATCAGGGCTGTGAGCACGGTTGTATTTATTGCTATGCAAGAAATTCATTTGAATACTGGGGTTATAGTGCCGGTCTGGATTTCGAAAGCAAGATCCTTGTGAAGAAAGATGCGCCGCGGCTGCTCAGAAAATTTTTGATGCATCCGAAGTGGGAGTGTGTTCCCATCGGCTTAAGTGGCAACACGGATTGTTATCAGCCGGCCGAGAAAACCTTTCGCCTAACGAGGAGCTTGCTGGAAGTGTGCCATGAAATCAATCAGCCGGTCGGCATCAATACAAAAAATGCCGGCATCCTGCGCGACCGGGATATTCTGGAGGATATGGCAAAAAAAAGGCTGGTGTCAGTACTGGTTTCCATCACTTCATTGAATGAAGACCTGCGCAGGGCGATGGAGCCGAGAACTACAACTGCAAAGCAACGGCTGCGTACCATTCAGGAATTAAGCAAGGCTGGAATTCCAATGGGGGTCATGCTGGGGCCGATGATACCGGGATTGAATGAGCATGAAATGCCGGCCATAATTAAATTGGCCAGTGAGGCCGGGGCAAGTTTTTCTGCGTACACTTTTATTCGTTTGAATGGGGCCATCAAATTTCTTTTTCATGACTGGCTTTACAAAAATTTTCCTGATCGCGCCGACAAAGTATGGCATATGATAGAAGGAAGTCACGATGGTAAAGTAAATGACAGCAGATGGGGCGTTCGCATGCGCGGTGAAGGCAGTATTGCCAAGATGGTGAACGACCAGTACCATACCTACACAAAAAAATATGGCCTGCAGCATGAACGGCTGGGTGTTGACTGTTCACAGTTCAAAGGGCCGGGCGAGCAGGGCGTTCTTTTTTAAATGCAGGCAAAGTATGCATGAGCAAGCGTTTGTTCATTTGATAACCTGCAGTTGCAATAATGTGCGGCGTGCGCACGATAATTGCAAATATGGGTTATGGCTCAATCCAGAATCAGAGGCAAAGACCTGAGAAAGATCGGTTACCCCGAAGGTCCCGTGATCAGCATTGCCATGCAAACAATGGAGAAGGACTTCCGGCATTTATCAACTGACGACCTGCTCGAGCTTCTGGGCAGCATCCTGCAAAGTCCGAATCAGTATGCAGCTGACAGGAAGCTTGGAAAAATTGCAGCGGCATTGCTTCCAAAATCAAGGTCGGCCTCGGACGAGATCCCATTGAACGCAAAGGCCATTCATTTCAATATTTTCGGGAGGGAAGGAATTGAGGAAGGTGCGCTGAACCAGATGATCAATGCCGCGAAGCTTCCGATCGCTGTTGCAGGCGCGTTGATGCCTGATGCGCATGCAGGTTATGGCCTGCCTATCGGAGGCGTGCTGGCCACCCAAAATGCCGTGATCCCTTATGGTGTTGGTGTAGACATCGGCTGCCGCATGTGCCTGTCGGTTTTCGATCTCCCGCCGGAGGAACTCAACCGCAAGGAAGATTATTTTACCAGGGCGCTGGATGAAGCAACGGTTTTTGGAAGCGGAGGACAGTTCGAGCGTCCTTATGATCATGAAATATTGTACAGAAAAGAATTTGGTGAGATCGAATTGCTGAAGGGACTTCATGAAAAGGCCCGGAAGCAAATCGGCACGTCGGGTTCAGGAAATCATTTTGTTGAATTCGGGATCGTTCATGTTCCAGAGCGGGACCCTGTTCTAGGGATGGAGCCAG
>DATMHB010000057.1:0-10378 GCA_035555175.1 Flavisolibacter sp.
ACCTCAATCAATCCGCCCACGGCGACCGCGAATTTGGTTTCATCATGAGTCGCATGGGACGAAGAAGAAAGGTGGTGGTCGGTCACTGGAAGGACAAGAGTGTAACAAAGAAAATTGACGCCTGGACAAGGGCGGCTGCAGGGTGGAGCGATTGGCAGGGCGCACGCTTTGTGCGCTTCGGGGATAATATGCGTTTTGTGGCGGTTACCGAGGGAGACAAGGTAGAAGCAGAAATGAAGTTTGGCTATGCTGTTAACTACCACGGCATCGGCGACCTGGCAAAAATCATCAATGCTGTTGGTGATGATGAAGTTGACCGTTTGTGTAAAACCTATGATGAAGAATATAAGTTAGCAGACGAACTGAGAAAAAATGGCAGCCGCTACGAATCGCTTCGTGACGCCGCAAGGATTGAAGCAGGCATGCGCAGGTTTTTGCAGGAAGGAAATTTCAAGGGCTTCACCGATACATTCGAAGACCTTCACGGCCTGGTGCAATTGCCAGGCATCGCATCACAGCGTCTGATGCAGGAGGGATACGGGTTCGGTGCCGAAGGCGATTGGAAGACGGCAGCCCTCGTCCGCGCAATGAAGGTGATGGCTACCGGCCTTGATGGCGGCAATTCATTTATGGAAGACTACACCTACCATTTTGAAGAGGGCAATGAGATGGTGCTGGGCGCCCACATGCTCGAGATCTGTCCCAGTATTGCCGATGGTAAGGCCAGCTGTGAGATCCATCCGCTCGGTATCGGCGGGAAGGCAGACCCGGTGCGATTGGTGTTTGACGTAGACGGAGGTTCCGCACTCAATGCAACGATAATTGACATGGGTAACCGGTTCAGGCTTTTGGTAAATGAAGTAGAAGCGGTGAAGCCAAGGCACGAACTGCCGAAGCTTCCCGTGGCGAGAGTGTTGTGGAAGCCATTGCCGGATATGCAAACCGCATGTGCAGCATGGATACTGGCGGGAGGCGCACATCATACCTGCTATAGCCAGAACCTTACTGCTGAACACCTTCAGGATTTTGCAGAAATGGCAGGGATAGAATATGTGCAGATCAACGACAGAACGGACCTGTACCAGTTTAAGAATGAGCTGCGCTGGAATGAGGTTTATTATAGATGAATGTTGAATGGTAAGTGTTGAATGTTGCATAGGCAAGGGCAGAGAACCGATTGCCTTGCCTTTTACAATTAATTATATCATTCGACCTTCACTGTGGTATTTGATCTATTGTTGTTCGGCGGAGTAATAACGATGATCCCTTGATCTTCATCATACTTCCATTCCAGGACAATTCCATTTCCGTTCTTCATTGTCTGTTGTCTATATACCGGTGAGCAGGAAAGCATCGCAACACTAAACAGGAACATGAAGATGAATGATATGATGCCTGCTTATTGCAGCAAATCGCTTTCTTTTTTCACATCAGCCATTGTTCTTGTATTTCTCATGCCATCGAACTGCTTAGCCCGATCTTTTTGCATTTTTCTTTTTTGAAATGGTATCTGCTGTATTTCGCCCATTAAACTTTACCTGGCTGATCGCGAATGGCAACTCAACATATCTTCACTGCCCTGATCCCGAGCAGCGCCGCCAGCTTTTCCAGTTTGCATGCAATATGTCCAACGCCGATCGCACAATGGTGGGCCGGTGCTTCTTTGCACCATTGATACATGAACTCTTTAATGCCGAGCGGGAACCTGTATCTGCTGTTGGTATTTCCGATCTGCAGTATAGGACCAAAAACAGACTGGCCCTCTGCTATCACGAACTTCAATCGACCATCCGGTGTTTCGGCCACTGACAAAAGTGTAACAGGGCCTTCTCTTACTTTCATTTCAACAGACAATCCTTTTCCCGGCTTGCCATGATAGACGCCAAGCGGTTTAAGGATCGGTTTACCTTCAGCAATGGCAAGATGTCCGGGGCCATCGTGACCCATGAGGATGATGCCATCATTAAAATCCATTCCATAGAATTCGGAAAATGAACCACCGGCTCCAAAGAGATCCATGATCTTCATCGCCTGCGCATTCTTTACTTCATATTCACCGGCAACGGGAACACCGTGCGCAGTGAGCATTGAATTACCTACGATCACCGATGAAATGATATCCTCATATACATTCCCCTCCCTGCCTTCGTAATAATAACACAGTGAACCCAGCTGGAATTGTTCTATCAGCTGATCCAGCGCAACGGCCGTTCTGGCCGCCCTCCTCAATTCGGATGCAGGGCACTCGTCGAGCACCTGAAATTCTTCATGGATCTTCGCAAGCTTTTTTTCTGTTGCTTCCGCCGTTACTGAATCCCAAAAAAATTTAAGATCGTCCATCTCAATGTGCTGCATATGTCCGCCAAAAATGGAGGATTGAAGCGTTAGGTCTGTATAGATATCAAGCATGCCATTGTAGTAATGGCCCAGTAAACCCAGCCGGTTTTCCTGCATATGTTTTTGAACTTTTGCCGCTTCCACCCATGCATAGATCTCACTCCATGCTTCTTCGTCGCTGAGGGTTCCGGTTACGAGATGAAAAGGAATACGTCCACGGTTGAATACATTGGCAATTTCGGGCACGGCACAGGCCTGGCAATGAGCCAGCCATTCGCCTGTCATTGCGCCACGGTCGCCTAAACTATTGAACCAGGCGTAGTCAATGGCCGCAGCTGGCTGAAGATTAAGCACAACAACGGGCGCGCCTGCCCTTTGTATCACTGGCAGCACTGTTGCGGACAGCGCATAAGTTGACACATACAGGAAAATGATGGATACGTCTTCACGTCTGAACGCTTCTCCTGCAGCATCGGCACGATCCATCGAATCGATCAGTCCGGCATTTACAATAGAAACATCGTGCTTTTTAAGTGCTGCTGCAATTTCATTCAGGTAATGATGGAGGCGTTGTTCCAATCCCTCGAACTGCGCCCAGTAGGTGCGCAGTCCGATTCCAAACAAGCCTATTTTTATTTTGTTGCGCATTCAAATAAACCCATGCCGGCTTATTTTAGCGCCGGCGTTTTCATACACTTGAACCTCGATGATACTAAGCCTTCGTTTTTGCAAAGGTGCACCGTTGACAATACCATCATCCAGCTTTTTACCTGAAACCTCTATGAACTGAGTATTTCTTTCCGAGGCAGGCCGCAACAGGTCGATGCTGACCTTCCTTCCTTTCGTGGGTTTGCATACGGCATCGAAATACCCGAGGGATTTCATCGTCGTATCGCGAAAGACTTCAATACCATCAACTGTCATGAGCAAGGAATAAGTGCGTGACCTGAAGTTATTCAATTTAAGATTCACGCCATTCACGAGCGCTTCCCTTTTCCAGATCGAATTCGGGCCACAGTTGAAACGATGGTATCGTCTTTGTGTGCGCCAAAGTCTGTCACCCAAAATATTTTTTTGGAAGATGGTGTTTTTCTTGCGCCTACACGCTTCACCCAACCCGGCTTCTGCTTATTCTGCGCATCAAGCTGCGATGAAGAGAAGATAAAAACAGCCATCAACAAGAAAATTCTCATGTCAATTCAAGCCCTGCGTTTTTAATTTCCATTTGTCGGTGCGGAAAGGCGAAGCCGGCAAACCCGCCGCGTTGTAAAGATCTGCCGAAGGAATATTACGCCAGGCGAACCGCACTGCTTTTGGCTGCTGAACGGCATCGGACCAAACTAGTACGGTATTGCCTTCGATCACTGCCTTTGCGGGAACAAAGATGCTGTCCTCCCCTGCAATGGTAAATTCAGAGAGCTGACCATCTTTTGCGTAAAGGCCTTTATCAAAATCGAAGAAGATGCGGATCTTATTCTTTTCGATCCGCATAGAGTTGTAGAGCGGACCGGATGTGATGAGTTGCTTCTGTCCATATTCGTTCCTGAGGGCCCACGCCGCCAGGCGCTTTCCTACCAATTCCTTATTGCGCGGATGAATATCCAAAGAGTCACCATTATCGGTAGTAACTGCCATGCCGGTAAAAGGCACGGTGTGGTACACATACAATTGCGCGTCGCGGATCTCAGCATTCTGGCTCCGGTGCGGTGAGATCTGCACAAAATAAAATGGAAGTTTGTTATTGTTCCAATCCTTGCGCCAGTTATCGATCATTGCTGGAAAGAGCTTCCGGTATTGCCACGCACGGTCTGCATTTGATTCGCCCTGGTACCAGATGACGCCACGGATGGTATAAGGTTGAATCGGGACGATCATACCATTGTATAATTTGTATGGCGATTTACTGCTTTTGGGACCCATTGGCGCCACAGGCGCTGCTCCCTTGTTCGTATTGCTGTCTGCCTTCCATTTATCGAGGTCCGCTTTGTATTTTTCATTTGCTGCTGGGAAATCCTGCACCTGCTTATCATAACGAAGCAGGATCTCATTCAGACTGGAATCCGATTGAAGGACTTCCTTTCTCGTCCATGATTCGGCAGGAGTACCGCCCCATGTAGCGTTAATAATGCCAATAGGAAAACCCGTGGCTTTGTTGATCTCTTTTGCAAAGAAATAAGCAACGGCGGAAAATGTATCGATGGTTTTGGCCGAACAGACCTTCCACTCCCCTTTGAAATTATACAGGGGCGTATCCGATACCTTATTCGGTACATCGATTGTTCTGATGTCGCTATGTTCAGCATCGAGCATCACTGCATCGTGGTTGATGACGCCAGTGTATGAAGGGTTGGGCGTTTTGCCTATGAAGAATTCCATATTCGATTGTCCGGATGCCAACCATACTTCCCCCAGCAAAATATTGTTGATCCGCACGGAATCTTTTTTTCCGGTGAAGCTTAGCGTGTAAGGACCGCCCGCTTTGGTGGTTTTGATGCGCGTGATCCATTTTCCGTCCGGTGCCGCCACCACGCCTACGGGCTTGCCAGGCCACCCCGGCCTTATCGTGATGCGCTCCCCGGGAGATGCCCATCCCCAGATGGCCACATCTGATTGTTGCTGCAGGATCATATTATCGCCAATAATGGCGGGAAGCCTGATCTGTGCATGCAAAGGAAATTCAATCAAAAGAACAAGAAGGAAGGTGCAAAGAAATTTCATAGCAAACCATCAATTAGAATTGAAATTTAGCAAAATGCAGGCCGGCAGCTATCCTGCTGCGTCCTGAGCAATTATCTTTATTTTAGAACTCCAAACCTTCACCATGAAAAGAATTCTTTGCTTCTTTCTCTGCTTCCTTTCTTTTTCTGCCATTGCCCAGGAAATTACGCTGCCGCTCTATCCCGAAGGAAAGGTCCCAAATTTTCGCAAAACGGATGAGGTAGAAAAAAAGGATTCAACCGACATTGTTCGCATCAGCAAGGTGCAGTCGCCCGAGATCGCCGTGTTTCTTCCCTCAAAAAAGAATGCAACGGGCCAGGCTGTGATCATCTGTCCGGGCGGAGGCTATGGTATCCTCGCCTATAACTGGGAAGGCACCGATCCCGCAAAGCTCTTTTGTTCAAAGGGCATTGCAGCCATTGTGCTCAAGTACAGGCTGCCGAATGCAAAAAGCAATGTGGTCCCTTACCTGTCTCCGCTCGGCGACGCCAGGCGGGCAATGAGGATCGTGCGCGCGAACGCAGAAAAATGGAATATCAAAAGGGACCGGATCGGCATCATGGGTTTTTCCGCCGGCGGTCACCTGGCTTCCACCCTCGGTACACATTTCGATAGCGGTCAGCCCGATGCAACAGACTCTATTGAAAGATTGAGCTCGAGGCCTGATTTCATGATCCTGTGCTATCCGGTGATCTCCATGAGCAAAAGCATCATGCATGTGGGCTCGCGAAATAATCTCATCGGCGAACATCCCGATTCAGCCCTTGCCAGATTGTATTCAAACGAGCTACAGGTAACAAGGGAAACGCCGCCCACCTTTATTGTGCATGCTACCGACGACAGGGGCGTGCCGGTGGAAAATAGCCTGTTGATGTACCAGGCATTGAAAGATAATGGCGTGCCGGTGGAGATGCACCTGTTTCCCAAAGGAGGACATGGATTTGGGTTGGCCATTGGCCAGGGAGCGCTCGAGACTTGGAGCGATCTGTGTATTCAGTGGATGCGGGGGCTGAATTAATAATCATGCAGGCATAGATTTCAGATACGTTCGATGAATAAACAGGCAACGACTGAAGTTTGAGTGTTGATCGTTAAAAGATAAATTGTGAATGTTGAATAAGCCTGAGGCAGGGAGTTTACTATTACACCTCGCTCCCGCTGTCTTTCTCACTCTTGTTTTCCATTGGGTGTGCCGCTTAATTACAGCGGAGGCAATCACTGATTGCGGCAAATGAATATAAACAGACTGCATGGAACGAATCTATATAGAAGACGAGACTTTTGATAAGGCGGACTTCGCGCAAACCGGCCTAATGAAAGGCGAATATGATAACTGTATATTTACAGGCTGCAATTTTTCTGGTGTCGACCTGTCGGACATGAGCTTCTCCGAATGTGAAATGACCGATTGTAATATGAGCATGGCCAAATTAATGAAGACAGCCTTCAAGGACGTGAGGTTCAAAAATTGCAAATTGTTGGGCCTGAGGTTTGATGAATGCAGTCATTTTCTCTTTTCGGTCCAGTTTGAAAATTGTGTGCTGCACCTGGCTTCATTTTATAAGTCGAGGCTGAAGAAGACCCGTTTTATTAACTGCAATCTGAAGGAAGCCGATTTTACGGAAGCGGATCTCACGGGTGCTGTATTTGAAAATTGCGATTTAACGGATGCACATTTTGAAAGAACCCTGTTGGAAAAGGCCGATCTGAGATCCGCATTCAATTTTTCGATTGACCCGGGAGCCAATGAGATAAACGGTGCTAAATTTTCAATGTCCGGCCTTCCCGGCCTGCTTGGAAAATATAAGATCGTGATTGAGTGAGGATCTATAAACGCAAAGGTGCAAGCGATGATTTGCTTGAATGATAAATGGCCATGTTATGTATCGAATAGACTTGAGGCAGCTTTCGCGGCCGGCCGCTTTTTGCGGCTGCAGGCACCGGATAGATTTAAAGCAAATTACTTACTATTTTACATCGCTCATTCTTTGCGTTTACTCTTAAATCGGGTTGTATTCGATACAAACCTGTTTGACTATTCTTGATTCAATCGTTAACGAATGAAGGTGTTTTTCAAATGGCTTGTAATAAGCTTTTTCTTTCTGTTGGTGATCGGCGCCGTGAACGCCCTTTCCGCGGGCTTGTCTCACATTCATATTGTTGACGGACTTTTAGCCATTGTCGCCGGCGCAGCCATTTTAGCTACGCTCTTCTATTTTGTGGAAGTGAAATTGATCCCCGGGCGCAAAGTAAAGGTGTTGAACAAGGTCATTTCATTGTTCGGAGCCTATCCGGTAACGGATACGATCACCAAGGTTACCATCGCAAAACTTGACATGTACATAGAGCTGAAGTTCGACCTGCATATGTCGGAACATGGAGCCTATTCAGAACTGGTTAGTTTTCACATTCCGAAGCAGCAGATCGATGCTATGAAAACAAAACCTGATTTTACATACAAGCACGCAGTGTGTAACGGGATCCCGACCTATATGATCTATCAAACGAATAGCATGGGGCTGAAGCGCGCGAAAAAGAAAATTGAAACCAAGCTGCTGGCAAGTGCGCTGTCGGATCGAGTTCTTTAGCGATCACCAAAGCGGTGTTTTTCATGAAAGACGGCTAATCGATGAAGTAAACGAATCATGCGAACGCCTGCGGCGGGGCATGGATCTGTCATCACTCAGGAAATAAAATGATGTTTGCTCAACAATTGCATCCAAATGAAACATATGCGCAGCTTTTTTCTTGCATCAGCGATCCTCTGCTTTCAATTGATCTCCTGCGCCACCGCTGATGCCATCGTCATCGAAAATAAATCTTCACAGCCAAAGCGGTTCGTCGCCCATTATCCTTCGGACCTCAAATTCCCAAAAGAAAAAGACTCTTTGCAGGCATGGGATCTTACTGTCACAGAAAACTCTATTTCGGTGAGAGACCGGTACAGGAATTCACTGAGGCTGCCGGCGACAGCGGATACCGCGCGCAGAACCGTCAGCTTTTTAATGCAGGGCAAGCACGAACTGACTTTTTATGGAAGTCGCACTTCCTTGTCCACCGTGAGGAAATTAATCGTGATCGCCGATCATGACACCTTGAAATTTCATCGCAAAGGCAATTGCTGGACCTACACGATCGGTCCCCAATAAAAGCATCCTGCCTTTCGGGTGAAAAGAATTCCAATAGCAACGGGCGCAAAGTTTTTTCCCACAGGAATTATTTTCAGTGTTGAATGGCCGATAGGGCACTGTTTAACATGTTTCCAGTCTTGATTATTCAATGTGCAACCCATTGCGTCCTCACGGCGGACGCCGCTTTGCGCAAAATCCTTTTGTTGCACACCGGAGGCTGACTATAAAATCTCATTTTTTTGAACTACATTGGCAACAATCCTCTGTTTATGAAATATACCGTGCTCGCTTATCTCCTTCTTTTAAGTTTGGTTTCTTTTTCGCAAACTAAAAACGAACCATTACAACACGCAAGAGATCTTAAGGACCAGGGAAAGTTTGACGAAGCCGTCATTGAAGTCAATAAGTTTATCTGGCAGGATTCCACAGTAGCCGAGTATTATGATCTGCGCGGTGAACTTTTTTTCAATTTAAAGAAATTTGACGAAGCGCTTGCAGACTTCGACAAAGCCATTTCAATAAATCCGAAGGATCCTGTTTTGTATGTTCACAGGGCGGGCTTTTATTATGCTACGCAAACGCCCGACAAAGCAATCGAAGACAATAACACCGCCCTTCAATTCGTGAGGCAGGATACTTTGAAATATGTCATCATTCTTAACCGTGGCGCGTGCTACACTATGATGCGTGATTTTCAAAAAGCCCATGATGACTACCTTGCGGTCTTAAAATTCGATTCCACCGACCAGGGCGCACTTACCAACATGGGCGCCATTCTCGACGAACTGGGCAGAAGTGACGAGTCCATCCGATACCTGGAAAAAGTGATCCGGTTGTACCCGGATTTTGTAGGGGGCTATGGCAACCTTGCTTTCCAGTACACGCAGCACGGCAATTATAAAAAGGCGTTGGAATTAAATAACAAAGTGCTGAAGCTGGATCCCGAGCAACCCCTCGGATACAACAACCGCGGCTTTGTAAAATATAAGCTGGGTGATTTGAAAGGGGCCATGGAAGATATCAACTATTCGCTGAAGATCTATCCTGCGAATTCATATGCATACAAGAACAGGGCCCTTGTGTACATCGCGATGAAACAGACTTCAAAGGCGTGCCTCGATCTTCAGCAAGCCATCGATCTGGGATTTACGCAGATGTACGGCGACGAAGTTCAAAAGCTTATCGAAAAGTATTGCAGCAAGTAGGATCCGCGCCGGGCGCCGTCGAAGTTCCCGATGCAAAGAAGCTTCGCAATATGAATTGTGTTTTTTAGTCCGCCTCCTGCCTGCGGGGCAACAACAGCATCTTCGTCAAATAATGAATCATGCGACAGGGGAACATCAAGGATTGAAACGTAAACAGACTTCTAATATACTTTGCGTTCTCTGCTTTGCGTCCTCCGCGTCCTTTGCGTTTAATCCCCGCCACCACATTGGCAAAAATTGAATTCCACGGTATCGATATAACCGCTGTTATATACGGCTTGCTTCTCGTGGAAGAAGCGCTCTCGACTGAGGATAAAAACAACATTTAAGCAGCGGCCTAAAACTTGGCACGAAAGATCGCCTGCCTTTTTAATGCAGTTGATCTGGCGAAAGATACAAGACGATGTTGAGGCAAGGACAGTATATTTCGAGGAATTTTCTGTCCTGATCGACCAGTAACTTTGCCTCATGATCATACCCACACTTCAGGGCGTCATTGAACGCCGCATGCTGATCAATTTCGCAGCTGACCCGGCTGTCATTCAAAACATTCTTCCAAAACCTTTCCGTCCCCAGCTCGCAGGTGACAAAGCAATTGCAGGGATCTGCCTTATCAGACTAAAGAGTGTAAGGTTAAAGGGACTGCC
Organism: Flavisolibacter sp.; assembly: GCA_035555175.1. Taxonomy (GTDB): domain Bacteria; phylum Bacteroidota; class Bacteroidia; order Chitinophagales; family Chitinophagaceae; genus Flavisolibacter. The sequence goes on from DATMHB010000057.1 coordinate 10,039, forward strand.
TGCATTTGTCGGGCTTTCATCTGAAAACAGCGCACACCGCATCGCTGTTGAGTGGGACTCTAAGGAAGGCATCCAGCGGGGCGTGTATATTCCGCGGCGGGACACTTCATCCTGGTTAAATGCTTTTGCAGGGAATAGGTTTTTTCCAGGCGACCACTATCGCGCTGCCTTTGACGTGAAAGAAGCTAATGGACAATATAAAATAGCCCTCAACAGTGCAGATGGAATTTGTATCAGGATTGATGCTTCCATATGCGCGTACATGGAAAAAAATTCAGTGTTCAGGGATCTGGAGTCAGCATCCCTGTTTTTTAAGAACGGTTCAATTGGCTATTCACCT
>DATMHB010000058.1:0-2166 GCA_035555175.1 Flavisolibacter sp.
TACCGATAAAAAATATGCCGATGAAAGCCCTGATCCTGTTTTCCTTTCTTTTCTTATCCCTATTCAGTAATGGCCAGGCAGCGAAGGACAAACTTCCTGCGTTCAAGATGACCCTTTCCGACGGCGGCCATTTCAGCTCGGAGTCGCTTAAAAAAATTACACCGGTGATGCTGATCTATTTTGCGCCTGACTGCGGCCATTGCCAGGTGCTGATGAAGGAATTTTTTAAGCGGGTCAGGGATTTCGATAGGACGGAAGTGGTCATGGTGTCTTTTAAACCGCTTCCTGAAATTGCACAATTCGTAAAGGACTATAAGATCGCGAACTACAAAAACATCTTTGTTGGAAGGGAGGAGCCTGTCTTCTTTTTCCGTTATTTCTACGACCTCGTCAATACGCCCTTCACGGCGCTCTTCGATAAAAAAGGAAAGCTTATACAGTCTTACAAGGTTGAAACACCGCTGCCGGAACTCATTGCGAAGCTGAAGAAGATTAAATAGCTAAACCAGTCAAGGCCGTCCCGCGGCGGGATCCCGGCGGTTGAAACCTTAGCGCCAACGCCTGACGTGGACACAAAGTTCGCCACGGGCCATGAGGTCGCCGGCAAATTGCAAACATCCAGGGGCGAATGCTCGTATTCAAGGTTCGCCATTAAAATAAATGACTGTCGTCGTCCGGTGCAATTGTTCCATCGGGATTAATACTTTTCCAACCTTTTCGGATGGTAATTGCATCTTTTTTTTGAAAATTCTTTGTTAAATAAAAAACTCGTCCTACCTTTTTGAGGCTTTTGGACAGAAATCAAACCAATACTTTAAAAACGAATTGACTATGCTATTTAATCTAACTGCGATGCGGTTATGGTTGGCTGCCTCCATGACCTTACTCTTCTCCATCGCATTAGCTCAGGAAAAAAGAGTTTCAGGACGTGTTACAGATGCTAACAATCAACCGATTGTGGGAGCCTCTGTGGTTGTAAAAGGTACTTCGACCGGAACAACCACCGACGAAACGGGGCGCTTCACAATCAATGTACCGGCCAATCAAAACACTTTAACGGTGACATCGATCGGTTTCGATGCACAGGAAATTTCGGTGGCCGGCACTTCGAACGTTTCGGTTACGCTTGGCAGTAGTGCGCAGGCTACACTGAACGAGGTAGTGATCACCGGTTACACCGGGCAGCAACGAAAGACCATCACGGGCGCTGTTTCCTCCATCAAAGGAACTCAATTGCAGGCCGTGCCTTCGGGTAACGTTGAACAGCAATTCCAGGGAAGAGCCCCTGGTGTTGTGGTTATTACGTCCGGCCAGCCCGGTACGGGCAGCCAGGTGAGGATCAGGGGATTCAGTTCTTTCACCGACAACTCACCTCTATATATCGTAGATGGATTGCCCATCTTTACAAGTGAGCACCTTGATGCCAACGATATTGAGAACGTAACGGTTCTGAAGGACGCAGCCTCTGCCTCAATTTATGGAGCGCGCGCTTCAGCCGGCGTTATTCTAGTAACCACAAAGAAAGGCAAGCCAAATAATAAAACAAATGTGGCTTACGACATGACCTACGGTGTAACGGTTCCCGGCAAAGGCCTGGATCTGTTAACGCCACAGCAGCAGGCCGATCTTACATGGCAGGCGCTGAAGGCTGCCGGATTGCCCACCTCACATCCTCAGTATGGTACGGGTGCAACTCCGGTACTTCCTGATTATCTTCTGGTAGGAGCAGAAAGAGGTTTATCAGGCCTATCGCCAAATGACCCGCGGCTCGATCCCGCAAAATTCAATACGAACTTTGATAACGGTCCGATTTATCAGGTGATCAAAGCCAATAAAGCCGGAACCAACTGGTACGATGAATTGACTTCCACAAGGCCTATTCAACATCATAACCTGAGCATGAGCGGTGGAAGTGACTACGCCAAGTATTATACGAGCCTTAGCTATTATAATGAGCAAGGTCCGATCATCAACACTTATTTGAAACGTTATATTTTCAGGGCCAACACTGAATTTAAGGTGAAGAATATTGTTCGTCTCGGAGAGAATTTCCAGTATTCTTACAGGGATAACCCGAATATCGGCGGTCCCCAGGGCGAGAACGATATCATGTTTGCACTGACCATCAACCCGCTCATTCCTGTTTATGATGAAGGAGGCGGCTGG
>DATMHB010000059.1:0-3830 GCA_035555175.1 Flavisolibacter sp.
CAACCTAATGGAAATATCGCCGAAGGCCGTGATGTTTATGACTACAGCGCAGAAGCAGGCCAGTTCTCGCTCATCCTCACAAATCCAATTAATAACGGAGCAGCAGAAGTGATCAACCCCATTGATACATTTCCGCGCAAGAACAAATATTCGGGCGACTATGGAAGGGACAAGCGGAACTTTATCTCTGTTCGTGATGGGCGTCATCCCAATCAACTGACCGTTTTCATGCACCTCGACAAAAAAGATGATGGATGTACGGGAGAATTGAAGGGCGATGTGCTGATGACCTCACCTACGTCAGCTATTTACAGGCAGGGCGGTGATCCCTGCGTGCTGTCTTTCCGGTTCACCAATACTTCGGTCACCGTAAAGGAAGACGAAGGGTGCGGCTCTCACAGGGGCGTGAATTGCGTGTTCGATGGAACGTTCAACAAGAAGAGGGAACCAAAGGCTAAAACCACCACAAAAAGGAAATAATAAGGAATTCCAGATCGTGTGATAGCTACACATTGTCTTTAATTCGTTATTTTGCGCAGCCAATAAACGATTAAGCTAATGGATTTCAGATCATTCAAAGTGCCTTATCCGGTAGACGAATCTTATGCGAAGAGAGTGGCCTATTTCTCTATGGAGTTTGCTATTCATCAGCCGCTGAAAATTTACAGTGGTGGTTTGGGCTTTTTATCGGGCTCACATTTGCGCAGCGTGTACGAGCTGCGCCAGAACCTGGTCGGTATTGGAATTTTGTGGAAGTATGGTTATTACGACCAGACGCGCAACCAGGACCAGACCCTTCAGGTAACCTGGATGGAAAAGATCTATAGCTTTCTTGAAGATACGGGGATCAAATTCGAGATCACCATTCATGAACATCCGGTTTGGGTAAAAGTGCTTTACCTGCCGCCGCATACCTTCAACAGTGCGCCATTATTTTTAATGACCACCGACATTCCGGAGAATGATTATATTTCTCAAACCATCACACATCGACTGTATGATGCAAACGTAGCCACTAAAGTGGCGCAGTTCATTCTCCTAGGTGCCGGCGGTGCAAAACTTCTCGACGAGATCGGATTCAATCCCGAAGTATATCATCTCAACGAGGCCCACGGTGTTTCCGCTGCTTTCTATCTATATCAGAAATTCAACCGCAATATCGAGGAAGTAAGAAAGCGGCTCGTATTTACAACGCACACGCCTGAAGAAGCAGGCAATGAGAAACATGATATTTTTCTTTGTCACAAAATGAGTTATTTCTGCGGTCTATCCGTGGACGAAACAAAAGCCCTGACAGGCATGCCCGACGACCAGTTCAATCATTCGTTGGCTGCACTCCGGTTTGCAAGGATCGCCAATGGCGTTTCGCAATTGCATGGCGAAGTGTCAAGGCATATGTGGCAGAAATATGAAAATATTTGTCCGATCCTCTCTATTACGAACGCGCAGAACTGGCGCTATTGGTCGGACAAGGCATTGTACAGGGCGAGAGAAGATGGGGATGATGCTGCCTTTGACGACCGTAAAAAATGGATGAAGCGAAGGGCCTTTGAAATTGTCGCTGACCAGACGGGTAAGCTATTTGATCCAAATATTTTTACCATTGTCTGGGCACGCCGCTTCGCCGGCTATAAAAGGGCCAGCCTTATTACAACAGATAAGGAAAGGTTCGATGCGCTCATGTCCAATACGAAATATCCGGTCCAGATCATTTGGGCGGGAAAACCGTATCCTGTCGACTATCCTGCGATATCCGAATTCAATCAGCTTGTAAACCTCAGCAAAGGATATAAAAATGTAGCGGTGCTGATCGGATACGAGCTCGCGCTTTCGAAGCGGCTGAAACAGGCAGCAGACTGCTGGCTGAATAACCCGCGCGTTCCGCGAGAAGCGTCCGGCACCAGTGGCATGACCGCTGCGATGAACGGCGCCGTAAACTTTTCTACGAACGATGGATGGATACCTGAATTTGTTCATCATGGTAACAACGGATTCGTGGTGCCGCCTGCAGATTATACCAACATGCCCGTGCAGCAGCAGGACCAATACGATCTGGATAAATTGTATGAGCTGCTCAACAAGCAGATCCTTCCACTCTATTATGATGATTATGCAACCTGGAGACAGATCGTTAAGAACGGTATGCGCGACGTGCAGATCCAGTTTGACAGTAACCGCATGGCGGAAGAATATTATGAGATGCTATATAAAAGAGAATATACGCCTGTAAAGAGAATGCAGGTGACCGATGATATGGCGCACTGATCTAGGATTCAAACGTCCTGGTAATTTCTTCCAATGAACGGCTGACCGGATAAAATCCGGTCAGCTTTTTTATCACCCCTTCAACAAGCGCATCGGGGCAGGAAGCGCCGCTCGTGAGCAATACGGTTAGGGGTGTGGCATCAGGTAAATAATTTTCTGTCACGCGCTCGGCTTGCGAATGAAAATCATAATGCATGATGGTGTGGCCGGAAAGGATTTTCTCTTCGCTATTGATAAAATATGTAGGCAGCTTTTCTTCGCAGAGTTCAACAAGGTGCGAAGTATTGGATGAGTTATATCCGCCGATCACGATGGCGAGGTCGGCTTTCTCTTCAAGAAGACCACTGACCGCGGTCTGATTATCATTAGTGGCATAACAAAGCGTATCCCTTGTGTCTGCAAAGTTCGATTTCGCGTCCTGGCTATCCACACCAAAAGTATTGATCATGGTGTCCTTCAAAAAATCGGCGATGGCCTGCGTATCCGAAGCCAGCATGGTTGTCTGATTCACCACGCCGATACGCCTGAGGTCGCGTGTTACGTCGAAGCCTGCAGAGTACTGATGTTTAAATTCGGTATAAAACGTATCAGGGGGCTTTTCTCCCGTGATGTATTTGGCGAGCTCCTTCGTTTGCGCCATATCCTTTACCACAATGGCTGGTGCGCCGGCAGCAGCGTGTGAGAAAGTGGCCCTGGTCTCTTCATGATCCGGCTTGCCGTGTATGACGATCGTGTACGAATTCCTGGCGATGGCTTCGCTGCGATTCCATACTTTTTCAACGAAAGGACAGGTGGTGTTGTATTTCGATACCTCGATGCCGATATTCTTAAGCTTCTCCTCGATAGCGAGCGTGGTGCCAAAAGCGGGGATGAGCACAATATCTTCGTCCGAAAGCGTTTCGAATGGTATGAGCTGGCGGCCCGAATTATCCTGAAGGAATTGAACCCCTGCACGCTTCAGGTCTGCATTCACCTGCGGATTATGGATCATTTCGCTGAGCAGGAAAATGCGCCGCCCTGGATTTTCTTCAACGGTCCTGAAGGCAATATCAATGGCATTCTCCACTCCATAGCAGAAACCAAAATGGCGGGCAAGCAGGATCCTGAGTGGCCCAAAATCCAAAACAGTGGGAGAGAAATCCTTTTTCATCCTGTCCTGATCCCTGCGCTTTTTTTTGATGGCGGAGATCAGCGGGCTACGGTAAGCTAAAGGGACTTCAAAGCGCTTCATTGGTCACAAAATTAGCCGCTTAAGTGCTAATGCCGATATAAACTATTGAAATGTATCTTCACCCAATAAGCTGTTCAAATGAATCCAACAAAAGACTGGCTCTATACCACTAATATCTATGAGGTCAACCTGCGTCAGTATACTCAGGAAGGCACGATCAGGGCATTTGCAGCGCATCTTCCCCGGCTGAGGGACATGGGTGTTGAAACCCTCTGGTTCATGCCCCTTACGCCGATCTCCCAGAAAGAAAAAAAGGGTACGATGGGCAGCTATTATGCGTGTTCCGATTATGTGTCTGTAAGCCCTGAGTTCGGTACGCTCGATGATTTCCGTG
>DATMHB010000060.1:0-2110 GCA_035555175.1 Flavisolibacter sp.
TCCGTCAATGCGTATCGGACAGCGGGTAGTCGTGATCTCGAGGCCATTGCTGGTCTTTACTCTCAATTCCATATCCAACACCTTATATCCTTCTTCTTTGGTCAGCGCATCATAGTCGAGTACTCTCGCACACCAAATGTCGGCTGGTTCCAGAATGTTCAACCAACCCTCGGTGGTGCAGGTAAGGAGATGGCCGGCCAATATTCTTTTGATCTCGTCGCGTTTCCTGAACCAATCTTCGGGATTGCTGTAATTACTCAACGCGTCGCATTTCAGCAGCATGCCAAGCTTTACTATATTTCCCATCGCCAATGCAAGGTACCCATTCTTTGTTCTGTAGATGCCATAGGGGGCTGCAATGTAAGCATGGCCATTGTTCACCGAACTCCGGACCGGCAATTCGTTCCCGTCATTGTAAAAGCAAGTAAGCACTTCAAACTGAAAATCGAGAATGCTTTCAAACATGCTCACCTGCACCAATGCACCTTCGCCGGTAATGGCGCTTTGATATAAAGCCGCCAGGATGCCCTGCACCAAATGGGCACCGGCCAGTATATCCACTACTGCCACACCCATTGGTGTTGGTGTGGTGTTATCGTTGTTGCTCAACCATGCCAGTCCCGACACGGATTGTAACAACAGGTCCTGACCGGGCAGGTCTTTCCACGGACCTTCTTCACCATAGCCGGTTATCTCGGCATAAATGATAGAAGGGTTGATGCCTTTGACGATTTCATAACCAAGTCCGATCCGTTCCATCACGCCGGGACGGAAATTATGTATCAGAACGTCTGCTTCGCCGATCAATATCTTTACCTTTTCGAGGTCGTGTGCATTTTTCAGGTCGGCCGCATAGCTTTCCTTATTGCGGTTAATGGCATGATAAATTGTGGACTCACCTTCAAGCATTACGTCGGAAACGTATAATTCCCGGCAGATATCTCCGCTGCCCGGCTTCTCTATTTTAATTACCCTGGCGCCCATGTCAGCCAGCCGAAGGCCGGCCGAAGGGCCAGAAAGAAACTGGCTAAAATCAACCACTAAAATATCCTCTAACAAATTCATGCAGTTGTATTGAGTAGTTCAGCTTTTATTTTGTCATTGTGTTCGCCCAGGCGGGGTGCAGCTTTGGACGACAATAATCTTTTACCATTGAGCCGGATAGGGCAGCGTGTTGTAATAAATTGATTCGAGCCCGACCCAACTGTTTGCTCCATTCCCAAAGCCTCGTAGGCGTGCTCTCTCTTCATTTGCTTCCAGTCTAACACTTCCATGGCCCAAATACCCTGCGTGTGCAGTTTCGTTAACCAGTAAGAAGCTTCGTGCCGTGCGAGGTGTTCACTGATCAATCGTTTGATCTCATCCCTTTTTTTAAATGCATCCTGCTGACCGAAATTTCGCAACGGGGCGCAATCCAGCGCGGCTGCAAGTTTGGGCAGAGGTACCATGGCAATGGCAAGGAACCCTTTTGCAGCAGGATAAATTCCATATGGCGCACTCAATAAGCTGTGGCCATTATTATGCTCGCTCCGCTGGGGCAGTTGATTGCTGCTGAAATAAGTGGTGAGTAATTCAAATTGAAAATCCAGCAGCGATTCCAAAAGGCTTACTTCAATGAATGCACCCATACCATTTTTTCGCCGGCGGATCAGGGCGGCTAAAATGCCCTGCGCCAAATGAGTAGCGCAGATAATATCGGCGATGGCAATCCCAAAAGGAACCGGATCCTGGTCTTTATTCCCACTTGTAAAAGCAAGGCCCGAGAGCGATTGCAACAGCAGGTCCTGGCCCGGCTTATTTTTCCAGGGTCCCCTTTTTCCATAGCCGCTGATCTCCGCATAAATGATCTTATCGTTGATCTGTTTTACCGATGCATAATCGAGCTGCACTTTTTCCATGATGCCGGGCCTGAAATTATGCGTGACGATATCAACTTTTTTGATCAGCTCTTTTACCATCGCCAGATCTTCGGCGTTCTTCAGGTCGGCCGCAAAACTTTCCTTGTTGCGGTTGATGGTGTGAAACAAAAGGCTGCTTTCATCCAGCCATAAATTTTTAATGGCCAGGTTGCGGCAGGCATCGCCGCTTTGCACCCGCTCAATTTTAATTA
>DATMHB010000061.1:0-2867 GCA_035555175.1 Flavisolibacter sp.
AACCGATATTACCATAGCCGATTATACCGAGTGTTTTTCCCCGCAACTCAAAACTTCCGCTCGCTTCTTTTAACCAGGTGCCCTTATGTGCCGCCGAGCTTTTGTCCGGAATTCTGCGGATGAGCATAATAGCCGCACCAATGACGAGTTCACCAACGGAACGCGTATTCGAATAAGGCGCATTGAAAACAGCGATGCCATTTTCGGTGGCCTTCCTGAGATCAACCTGGTTCACACCGATACAGAAACAACCGATGGCCTGTAATTTCGAAGCCGCTTCGATTACCGACGGCGTGATCCTTGTCTTGGACCTGATACCCACGAGATGAACGTTTTTGATGGCGTCAATGAGTTCATCTTCAGGAAGCGCTTTGGTAAGCCGCTGAACCTGCGTGTAACCATTCTTTAAAAAATTGTCGACCGTAATTTCACTAATATTCTCCAGTAATAAAACCCGAATTTTTTCTTTCGGATAACTTGTTTTAGCTGCCTCCATACTACAAATATGCGTAATTATTGCTCCCGGTAATTTGATCGGTGCCAAACTTGGATTTGTTTTTGTATTGCCTTTTCCGATAATTTTACCGCCAAACCAATTTCATCTGAAAAATTCTGTGTTTTGAAAACCTGTGTATTTACCCTTTGTCTCGCTGTGTGTTTGTGGAGCTGCCAGTCATCTGCCAATAAAATAGAAGCTCCGAAAAAAGATTCGCTTATCAGTGTGGAGCCGGCTCCTTCCCTGGCGCCAGCAGAATATAAAAAATACCATGACCTCGTCAGCAATTTTGTGGAAAGGAATCTATCGGAACGCCGTTTCAATGGTGGCATTCTTGTAGCGAAGAATGGGGTGCCGGTATACGAACGCTACTCAGGTTTCAGCAATTTGAGAACAAAAGATTCATTGACCGCAGAGACGCCGCTGCAGATCGCATCTACGGGAAAAACCCTCACCGCTGCCGCGATCCTGAAGCTGGTGCAGGAAGGCAAATTATCACTTTCTGATTCTGTAAATAAATGGTGGCCGAACTTCCCCTATCCCGAAACCACTGTAAAAAGTTTGCTGAACCACCGCAGCGGCCTTCCCAATTACCTATACTACATGGAAAAAATGGGATGGAACAGAAGGCAGCCCGCAACGAATGAAGACATTCTGAGAACACTGATCGAATGGCACCCGCCCCGCTCCTATGCGCCCGACAAACATTTTCATTACAACAATACTAACTATGTTATCCTCGCGCTCATCATTGAAAAGGTGAGTGGCGTTCCTTATCCGCAGTACATGAAGGATAATTTTTTCGTTCCGCTGAAAATGAACAACACCTTTGTAAAGACGCAGGCTGATTCTGCCAGCGTTGTTTATTCTTACCAGTTCAATGGCGCGCTGTGGCCTCCCGATTTTTCTGACGGCCCTTATGGCGACAAAAATATTTACTCTACCTGCCGCGACCTGCTCAAATGGGACCAGGCGCTTTATGATGGCAGGATCATCAAACAGCCTTTGCTCGATTCTGCATTCACGCCTTACAGCAACGAAAAGCCGGGCATAAAAAATTATGGCCTTGGCTGGCATTTGCTTATGCTGCCCAACCATAAAAAAGTGATCTTTCACAATGGACGGTGGCATGGATTCAATTCGGCCTTTGCAAGGTTGACCGACGAACACGTAACCATCATCATGACCTGCAACAAAATGAACATGGGCGTGTACCAGATCTCAAAGAAGATGTATACCTTGTTTGGTCCCTACGATGGCAGAAGCGACGAACCCGGAGAGGACTAATCTAAAAATTCGTGAACATTCTGACGGCAGCACAAATGAAGGCATGGGACGAATACACCATGCAGCACGAGCCTATTGCTTCCATTGACCTGATGGAAAGGGCTGCGCAAAAAGTTGTGGAATGGATTGAGCAGCGCAATTGGAAAACCCGAACGATCCGTATTTTTTGCGGAAGGGGAAACAATGGAGGCGACGGTCTTGCGGTGGGAAGAATCCTCCTCCAAAAAGGTTATAATTGCTTCGTTTACGTTATTCAAAACAGGAGAACTGGCAGTCCCGATTTCGAAGCAAATCTCAAAAGAATTCAAACTTCATCCAACAACAATGTCCGGTTCATTGCCGAACGCAATCAATTGCCCTTCATTGAAAAAGACGCGATCATTATTGACGCGCTGTTCGGCTCCGGGCTGAATAAACCGGTTGAAGGATTGAATGCCTCTGTAGTCGATCATCTGAACCGGTCGGGGGCCACAATTGTTTCTGTGGACGTGCCGACCGGGCTCTTTGCCAACGAAGCATCAAAGGGGCAACAAATCATTGAAGCAGACTTCACCCTCACCTTTCAATCGTATAAACCAGCGCTGCTTATTCAGGAAAATGCGGCGTTTATTGGTAATGTGCACCTGCTCGATATTGGATTGCATCCGCAATTCACCCCAGGCACGACCGACATATTGATCGATGACGATCTTGTCAGATCACTCTACCGGCCGCGTGGCCGTTTTGCGCACAAAGGAAATTTCGGTCATGCCTTACTGATAGCAGGCAGCTTTGGAAAAATGGGCGCCGCTGTGCTGGCGGCAAAAGCGTGTTTGCGCGCCGGCGTGGGACTACTCTCCTGCTTCCTTCCACGGTGTGGCTATACGATCATGCAAGCTGCGGTGCCCGAAGCGATGGTCATGGTTGATGAGAACGAAACGAACATAGGTCAGCTACCCGAAGAAATTGAAAAGTATTCGGTGATTGGAATCGGCCCCGGCATTGGTACGGCAGAGACCACCCAAAAGATGATCACATTTATTGTACGCAGGTACAGAAAACCACTTGTGCTAGATGCCGATGCACTCAACTGCTTATCGCTTCA
>DATMHB010000062.1:0-2295 GCA_035555175.1 Flavisolibacter sp.
ATTTTAATGACGCCCTGCGGATAGATCGTCCATTGCAGCGTGTTGTACGACTTCTTCCGGTCAAAAACTGATTCAATCACAAGAGTATCGCCATTGAAATGCCGGGTAAACCCTGAAAAATTATTAACGGCTTCCTGAACAACCGGACCATTATTAAAAGGAATAACGCCTTTTGTATTTTTCACTTCCACCAGCAAGCCGTTTTCCCTGTGGATCCGGAGCTGAACACCATTGACCGTTATGTGAAAGGTTGAATCTTGTTCTGTTACTTCTGCCTTTCCACGTGTTACTGACGGCAGGATCCGTCTCGCGAAAACGGCCGGTCTGGCTATAGGGTAACTCCACGTGAAAATTTCTTTTCCATCAATTCCCCATGCTGTTATATATAGTGCATCGTAGGCGTTCCAGTTCGATGGCAGCTTCATTTTCAAAATACCTTTCTGGCCCGGCGATATCCCGGGAGAACTGATCCTGCCGTCGAGTTCCTTCAGTGAAGAATCCTGAAAGCCTTTCAGCTTCCAGGCGAATTTGCACTGCGAAATATTTGTATAGCTGTAACGGTTCTCAATATTGAAAGAGCCGTCAAAATCATTCGTGATCTCTTTCTTTTGAAAATACACCGGACTCCAGATCTCCCGGATCGCATAATAGCTTCCTTCTTTTTCCTGAAAAGGGCCCACGATCCCGTCCGCTCCATGAAATTTATCTGTGTCGATGGAGTCGTTCTTGTCTTTGCGAACCACCCCTTCATCTGCCAGATCCCATAAAAATCCTCCTGCGCTTAACGGATCGTGCCACATTCTTTCCCAATAGTCTTCCAGTCCAGCCCCATGGCCGCCGTCAAACCACCCGTGCAAAAATTCGGTGGGCATTACAATATCATGGCCTGCATTGTAATTGCCAATGCCATAATTGTATTCGCGATAGTGTTGCGTTTCAATGCCGTTAAACAATTGCCAGGGATGAATGACCACACGGTGTTGAATATCATATTCGCCAAACAAATGATCGAGGGCAAGATTATGTCCGCCTTCGTTCCCGTTATCCCATAACACTATCGACGGATGGTTAACGTCGTGATCTATCATTTCTTTGACAAGCTTTGCACCGGTCACGCTATCATAATGCCCATGCCAGCCCGCCAGCTCGTCCAGTACGAACAAACCAAGCGAATCACAGGCATCCAGAAAATGATCATCGGGAGGATAGTGCGACATGCGAACGGCATTCATGTTCATATCTTTCATCATTACCACGTCTTGGAGGCTCAGCTTTTTACTGGTGGTCCTGCCGGTGGTCGGGTAAAACGAATGCCGGTTCACCCCTTTCATCTTTACTTTCACACCATTCACATAAATGCCGTCATGCTGTTTTATCGCCACCGTGCGAAAGCCGAACCTTTGTTCTATTGTGTGCACCAGCTTTCCATTGCTGTAAAGGCTAAAGACGGCCTTGTATAAATTTGGAAATTCGGGCGACCAGAGTTGAGGAGAAGCGAATTTTGATCTCACCAGGGTTTTGCCCGATGCAGATACGTTTGCTGAAAATGCATTTCCAAATTTTGTTCGCTTGGCATTTAATAACTGTACAATTAATCTATCGCCTCCCCTTGTAAGAACGTTGGCAGCGAAAGTTCCGTCAGCTTTTGCATCGATGGCGATGTGGTCAATATGCTGTTGTGGCAGGGCCTCCAGGTAAACCGGCCGGAATATACCGCCAAAGATCCAAAAATCTGCTCTCCTCTCGGCGGCATTTACCGATTCATTGGAAGAATGTTTTGATACCGTTACTTCCAGCAGGTTTTTACTTCCATATTTCAACAGACTGCTGATATCATACCTGAACGCATAAAACGCGCCCTGGTGCGCCGGCCCTGCATTCTTTCCATTCACTTTTACTTCAGCATCGGTCATCACGCCCTCGAATACGATATTGACGGCTTTATTTTGCCAGGAAGCAGGTACATAAAATTCGTACTTGTATAAACCCTGCTCCTTTCCGCGCACGTTATCTTTATCCAAACCATAATTGTACCTGCCAAATCCCTGCAGTTCCCAGCACGATGGCACAGCGATGGTTGTCCATTTGCCCGAGTTCATTCCATCCGAACAAAAGAATTGCCAGGCAACGGTGTTGTCGCTTCCGGTACCCGAGAGATATTTCCGTTCGGTTTGTTGCGCAGAAGCACGCAACACATAAAATGAAAAAAATAAAACGGCGGTCATGGCTTTCATAAAGCACTGCCCCCAACCGCTGTCAGGGATCAATATTGATTTTATATGGTCACGGCCTTTG
>DATMHB010000063.1:0-2618 GCA_035555175.1 Flavisolibacter sp.
AGAAGTGATAAAGCCCGCAGGCGAATGGAACGATGTGGAGATCGTTGCCAATAACGGAAAGCTGGATTTTCATATCAATGGTGAGCATGTATTGTCCACGACCATGTGGGACGATGCATGGAAGAAAAATTTAGAAGGCACAAAGTTCAGAACGATGCCGGGTTTTGGAACATTCAGGAAGGGCAGGATCGGGTTGCAGGACCATGGAGCAGACGTATGGTTTCGGAATGTGAAGGTTATGCGGTTGTAAATTTAAATGCTGATGTTAAATACGATCGGCTCGTGGATCGAAACGGGAAGACGACAAAGACATATAAAGCCACAGCGGCTTGATGCGGATCGCTGATTGCATACTAAGACTTAAACAAATTGGATAAATGATTCAAAGATTGGTTGGTTTATTATTTCTGATATTGTTGGTGCCCTCCATTACAAATGCTCAACGGAAGACGATCGACCAGAAGGTCGATTCGGTTTTGCAAAAAATGACCCTTGATGAAAAGATCGGGCAGATGAACCAGTATTCGGGTATGTGGGAACATACAGGACCCATTACGGAGCAGGGCGATGTGTTGGACCAGATCAGGCAGGGGAAACTGGGCTCTATGCTGAACATAAATGGCGTCGCGCATACCAGGCAGTTACAGGAGCTCGCCATGCAATCACGCCTGAAGATCCCTTTGCTATTTGGACAGGATGTGATCCACGGGTACCGGACGACTTTTCCGATTCCGCTCGGAGAAGCAGCCAGCTGGGACATGGAGGCCATTGAAATGTCCGCACGCATTGCAGCCACCGAGGCAGCGGCAGCGGGCATCCACTGGACATTTGCACCCATGGTGGATATAGCGCGCGATCCGCGTTGGGGGAGGGTAATGGAAGGCGCCGGAGAAGATCCCTATCTCGGATCGCTCATTGCGCGCGCAAGAGTGAAAGGATTCCAGGGAAAAGGACTTGGCAATTTAGACGCCATGATGGCCTGTGCCAAACATTTTGCGGCTTATGGCGCCGCCGTGGGCGGCCGTGATTACAATTCCGTAGACATGAGCGAAAGAATGTTGTGGGAAGTGTACCTGCCGCCCTTTAAGGCTGCAGCCGAAGCCGGCGTCGGCACCTTCATGAATTCCTTCAATGACCTCAATGGGGTTCCCGCCTCCGCAAATGCTTATTTACAGAAAAACATTTTGAAAGGCCAGTGGAAATTCAAAGGCTTTATAGTGAGCGATTGGGGCTCGATCGGGGAAATGATCCCTCATGGTTATGTCAAAGACAATTATGAAGCCGCATGGAAGGCCGTGATGGCGGGAAATGATATGGATATGGAAAGCCGCAGTTACATTCATAACCTGTCCCGGCTTGTGAAAGAAGGGAAAGTGCCGGTGATGGTGATCAATGAAGCGGTGAAGAGAATACTGCGAAAGAAGTTTGAATTGGGATTATTTGATGATCCTTTCCGGTTCAGTAACGCCGAACGTGAGCAGCAGGAATTGAACAATCCCGCGCATGCGATGATGGCAAGGAACATCGCAAGAAAGAGTATTGTGCTGCTTAAAAATGAAAATCATCTCCTCCCTTTATCTAAAAGCACCAGCACGATCGCCTTCATTGGCCCCATCGTAAAAAGGGTGCGCGAAAACCTGGGATTCTGGTCCATTGATTTTCCTGATTCCAATTATATCGTTTCTCAGTGGCAGGGTGTGCAAAACAGGTTAGACAATGGGAGCCAGCTATTGTATGCTGCGGGCTGCGACATAGATGATACATCCCGCGCCGGATTTGCGGAAGCGATCCGCACCGCAATGCAGGCCGACGTTGTGATCTTAAGTGTGGGCGAAAGAAGGGATATGAGCGGCGAAGCAAAGAGCCGTTCGAACCTTCATTTGCCAGGCGTGCAGGAAGAGCTGATCAAAGCCATTTACGCGACAGGTAAACCCGTGATCGTTTTGATCAATGCAGGAAGGCCGCTGGTATTTAACTGGACGGCGGAGCACGTGCCCGCCATTCTTTACACCTGGTGGTTGGGGAGCCAAGCAGGCAATGCGATTGCTGATGTGCTGTTCGGTGATTACAATCCATCCGCCAAGCTTCCGATCAGCTTTCCGAGGAGCGAAGGGCAGATTCCAATTTATTATGATCATTTTAATACGGGACGGCCGGCAACAAACGACAGTGATCGTTTTTACCGTTCAGCATATACCGATCTCTCTATTTATCCGCAATATGAATTTGGTTACGGCCTGAGCTATACAGCTTTCGCCTATAGCGATCTTCGGCTGAATAAATCAAAGATGAAAGCCAATGAAAAGATCACAGTGAGTTGCACTATTACCAATACCGGCAAATATGCGGGGGAAGAGATCGTTCAGCTGTACCTGCGCGACAGGGTATCATCTTTAGTGCGGCCGGTGAAGGAGCTCAAAGGATTCGAAAAGATCCTGTTGCAACCGGGTGAAGCAAGGACCATCCAATTCGTTATCGACAGCGATATGCTTTCTTTTTACGATGAACATTTGAAGCCGATCGCCGAGCCGGGCGAATTTGATGTGATGATCGGTGCATCGTCGGAAGATATCAGGCTGAAAGCGATGTTTGAGCTGAGATGATCCACAATGCGCAGC
>DATMHB010000064.1:0-8198 GCA_035555175.1 Flavisolibacter sp.
AGACCCATGCGAAGAAACTCATGAGCATAACATTTTTAATTCCGAATCTTCTCAGAAAAAATGGAATGGTTAAAATGAACAGGGTTTCAGAGATCTGAGAAATGGACAGGAGCAGGATCGGATGCTTCACGCCAAAGGAATCAGGGTAGGTCGAGTCAAAGCTTTCTAAAAACAATCCACCAAATGCGTTGGTGATCTGAAGCGCTGCGCCAAGGAACATAGAGAATAGAAAAAAGATGAACATCTTTCTTTGCTTGAACAATATGAAGGCATCGAGACCGAGCATTGTAGCCAGCGACTTGCTCTGGTTTGATTTTAAAGGAGGACAAGCAGGCATGCTGAAAGCATATAAACCCAGGATCAGCGCCGAAATAGAGCTGAAGACGAGCTGCATGTTGCTGGCTTTCCATCCAAAGATGTCTACGATCCACATGGCAGCAATGAATCCAATGGTTCCCCATACGCGGATCGGCGGGAAATCCCTGATGATATCGAAGCCCTTATTTTCGAGAATGATATACGACACGGTATTGTTCAATGCGATGGTTGGCATGTAAAACATGGAATTGAGCAGCATTACCCAGAAAAACATATCCGGATCGGTTACAGTAGAGGCCCAGTAAAGGCAGGCTGCGCCCATTACATGACAAAGCCCGAGCACCCTTTCGGCATTCATCCATTTGTCGGCAATGATACCCATCACGGCCGGCATGATGCATGATGCGATTCCCAGTGTAAGAAAAATGCTGCCGATCTGTACCCCCGTAAAATGGAGCGTGCCGCCTAGATAAACGCCAATTGAAATGAGCCAGGCGCCCCACACAAAGAACTGCAGAAAATTCATGATGATCAGTCGAAGCTTGATATTCATTAGTGCCGGTTTTGGTTTGAGTATTGAAGGGTCAATGCTATTGTTGAGGATGGAAGATAAAAAGTTTTTAGGGTTTCGCGCCAAGCCACTAAGAATGCAAATCATCCCGTTAGGACGCGGACAAAATTCGAAAGTCAAAAGGCCTAATGCCGGTCTTACTATTTTCCCTCCCTGTCTGCCAGTCGCGGGAAGCTTTAGCATAGATCGGCTGTTTCCCGTTCTATAGTTGGGGTATCTCGGTGCAGGCCACTAACAACTTGTTAAATGAATGAAAATAAAAGGCATGCGGCACTGTCAGGGGCTAAAACGAAACATGGTGTTCAACAACGGCCTAACTTTGTTATCCAACTATGACAACGGAAACCGCCCCAACGCCTGCCATCCCCATTCAAGACCAGGACCTGCGCCGCATTGCCGGGAAGATCTATGCAAATGAACGGATCACCAAATCGGAAGGTCTTACATTATTTGAAAAAGGAAGCCTTCCCTTCCTTGGTTCCCTCGCAAATTATGTGAGAGAAAAACTCCATGGCGACAAAACCTTCTTCAACCGCAACTTTCATATTGAGCCAACAAATGTTTGTGTCTTTTCCTGTCACTTCTGCTCGTATTCGCGCCTGTACGCAAAACGCGAAGAGGGCTGGGAACTGAGCATCGAGGACATGCTTAATATTGTGAAAAAATATGATGGCAAGCCCGAAACCGAAGTCCATATTGTGGGTGGTGTGCATCCAAAGATGAACCTTCATTTCTTTGCCGACCTGCTGAGGGCCATCAGGGCACACAGGCCGGACCTGCACATCAAAGCGTTTACGGCTGTTGAACTGGACTATATGTTCCGCAAAGCAAAGCTAAGTGTGGAGGAAGGCGTGCAGCTTCTTAAGGATGCGGGACTCAACTCGATCCCCGGTGGCGGCGCTGAAATTTTTGATCCTGTGGTGAGAGAGCAGATCTGTGCCGACAAAGTTGATGCGGAAGGTTGGCTGAAAATCCATGAAGCCGTGCATAAGGCAGGCATGCATAGCAACGCCACAATGCTCTATGGCCACGTTGAAAATTATGAACACCGCATCGACCATATGGAAAGGCTTCGTCAGCTGCAGGACCGGACCGCCGGCTTCAATACTTTTATTCCGCTCAAGTTCCGGAACAAGGACAATGACATGAGCCATATTCCCGAGATCAGCCTTGTTGAAGACCTGAAAGTGTATGCGGTAGCAAGACTCTACCTTGATAATTTTCCTCACCTGAAAGCATACTGGCCCATGCTGGGAAGAAAGAACGCGCAACTGTCGCTGGCATTTGGTGTGGATGATATCGATGGCACCATCGATGATACCACGAAGATCTATTCAATGGCGGGATCGGAAGAACAAACGCCTGCAATGACGACGGAAGAAATTGTCGCGCTCATTAAACAAGTGAACCGGCAACCGATCGAGAGAGACACGTTGTATAACGTAGTTCAGACGTTTTAAGGGCTACCGGTATATAGCCGGCGAGATCCTTAGCGTAATTATTTTAAATGCTGAATGCTGCATGTCCATTGCATGGAATCATTAATGCTTGAGAATGGAGTAAGAGGCCTTATCAAACGAAGGTAGCTGCCTTTTTTTCAGCGGCAAACGGCGTTTAGCGTGGTCAGATCAAGTTGAATGCTTACCATCAAAATGATGGAATACAATTTAACATTTACCATTCAACATTAATTGCGTATTTCTGAACTTCATTATATATTGTAACCATAATCATATCGTATGAACGAAGACATTCTTATTTCACCAGAACAGATTGCACAGGAACAACAGCGTTTTATCGTAAAAGTATATGGCTGGATGGCCCTCGCACTCGCCGTTACCGGTCTTGTTGCCATGTACACAGCTGGCTCGCGCGCCATGCTCGAATTTATTTTCGGAAGCAAACTGGTTTTCTATGGCCTCATCATCGCTGAGCTTTTACTGGTTGGCTCGCTGGTGGGCTTTGTAAGGAAATTATCCGGCACCGCTGCTACCGGGATTTTCCTCCTGTATTCGATACTGAACGGACTAACGTTGTCAGCCATCTTTATTGTTTACACGACCGGCTCCATTGCATCCACATTTTTCATCACCGGCGGCATCTTCGCCATCATGAGTGCCTACGGATATTTTACAGGAAATGACCTGACGAGGTTCGGTAATCTTCTGCTCATGCTGCTTATAGGGCTGGTCATCGCCTCTCTTGTCAATATTTTCATGCATAGTGAAGCCATTTACTGGATCACGACGTATGCAGGCGTATTCATCTTTACCGGCCTGATCGCGTACGACACGCAAAAGATCAAGGAGATGAATGTGATCGGAAACGAAGGAACACAGGAAGATCGCAAGGAAGCCATTATCGGAGCGCTTTCGCTCTATCTCGATTTCATCAACCTCTTCATCATGCTGCTCCGCATTTTCGGAAGAAAAAGATAAGCTCGTAGAAATTAACCGGATCCTCTCTATTCATGTAGAGAGGATTTTTTTTGTCGTGATAGAACTTCTCATCCAAAGGCAAAGGATATGGACAACTGCATTGATAACCCTCCGTATGCCTTGCGTTTCAACCTTTGATCTTCGCCCTGTCTGCTCCTCTTTTGTATTGTCGAGGGACAGAGGGATTTCAGTGATTGGATTCTAAATCCCCGTGTCCCCTGATTCCTTATTGACGAAGACGCTGTTGTTGCGCGGGAGACACGAGGCGGACTGAATAAGGCAAAGCATTTCAAAGCTCCACTGTCCGCCCGGGGTCTTCTGCCCAGACCTTTTTGAATTGCAGAGACCCCGGGAACTTCAGTGAACGGCTTTTCAAATCCCTGTTTCCCTTAATTAATTATCGACAAAGATCCTGTTATTGGCCCGGCAGATACGAGGCGGGCTAAAACTAGACCAATGTGTCAACTGCGATTCTTTGTAAAGGACTGCTTTGCATCCGCATGCGCTTTGCGTTGAAAAATCCTGCCCGCCAAAACATGGGCATCATAACGCACAGAAAATCTTGGTCGGCGTGCTCGGAAATGAAAGGTTACTGGTGAGATCAGCACTCACTAAGACTGAGCGGTATATTCACCGCCAGACCGCCTTCTGCAGTCTCTTTGTATTTACTGTTCATGTCGAGCGCCGTCTCCCACATGGTTTCAACAACAGCATCAAGCGATACTTTCGCAAAATCAGGTGAGCTTTGAAGCGCCAGTTGTGAAGCTGTAATTGCCTTAATAGCGCCCATGGTATTTCTCTCAATACAGGGAACCTGCACCAGTCCTGCAATGGGATCGCAGGTCATGCCCAGGTGATGCTCCATCGCAATTTCTGCCGCCATCAGCACTTGTCTTTGTGTGCCGCCCGCGGCTTCTGTCAGTGCGGCGGCAGCCATCGACGACGACACTCCTATCTCGGCCTGGCATCCGCCCATCGCGGCAGAGATCGTGGCTCCTTTTTTAAATATGCTGCCGACCTCCGATGCCGTCAGCAGAAACTGAATGATCTTTTCATCGGTAACACCTTCGGTGAATATGATATAATAATGGAGTACCGCAGGGATCACACCGGCAGCGCCATTAGTAGGTGCGGTGACCACCCTTCCAAAAGAAGCATTTTCCTCATTCACGGCCAGTGCAAAGCAGCTTACCCAATCGAGTATATACTGGAATGAATTGCCTCCCTCACGAATGGCCTTTACCCATTCTTCATGCGAAGAATAGGTTTTGCCTTTGAGTAATTTTTTATTCAGCTCGGCCGCCCGCCTTTTTACATTCAGTCCTCCGGGTAAGATACCGGTTGTATGGCAACCGCGATAAGTACAGTCGCGCATCACCTGCCATATCTTCAATACGCCTTCCTTTGTTTCTTTTTCCGGCCTCCAGGTATTTTCATTTTCCATCACCACTTCGTGAATGGCGAGACCTGTCTTGAGGCACCAGTGCAGGATTTCAGCCGAAGTATTGATCGGGAATGGGAGGTTCACTTCATTCCTGTTCTCCAGCTCTCCTTCTTTTACAACAAAGCCGCCACCGATGGAATAATAGGTTTCTGAAATGGAACCGCCGTCTTTGAAATCGGCCAGAAAGCTGAGGGCATTGGGATGATAGCTCAAAGTCTCTGTAAAAAGAAAGGAAATATTATGTTCAGGATCAAAATCGATCTCATGAGCTCCGTCGAGGACGATCTTTTTCGAATCGCGGATCGCATCGACCTTGGAAGTGATGCGGTCCACTTCAAAAGTAACCGGATCGTCGCCGCTCAAACCCAATTGAACAGCAATGTCAGTACCATGCCCCTTTCCTGTTTTCGCCAGTGAGCCGTATAAAAGCACCTGCAGTGAAACCACGTCGGAAAGCTTTCCCGATCCGTTAAGCGATTTGATAAATCTTTGGGCGGCCCTCCAGGGACCAAGCGTATGCGAACTGGATGGGCCCACACCTATTTTAAAAATATCAAATACAGAGATCGCCTCGTGTGCCAAATGTGAGAATTTGAACAAAAGTACTCTTCGTACAGCAATTTGCTATTGAACATGAAGCAGGTCCACTTTGAAAACGAGAATTGCATTTGGTGGAATAGAACCTGAGCCGGTGCTGCCATACGCCAGTGAAGGCGGAATATACAAATGGATCCTGCCTCCTGCTTTGATCAGGGGGAGTGCATTCTGCCAACCGGCGATGACCTGGCCGAGATTGAATGCAACCTCATTTGTTGTAGAATCGAACACAGTTCCATCCGTTAGCCTGCCCTCGTAGGTGACGCCGATATTAGAGCAAACGGAAGGATTTTGGCCGGTGCCGGCATTTTCAATCACATAAAAAAGACCACTGCAGTGCTGAACGGCATTGGTAATGCTTTTAGCGCTCAGGTAATTCTGAACCGCTGTAATTTCAGAAGCAGGTGCCTTGCGGCCACACGGATCATAAGTACAGGTATAGCTGCCTTCCGAACTCTTCAAACATCCGCTGAACGAAGCGATAAGGAGCAAACCCAATAAATACTGTTTCAAACTGGATCGGTTTTAATATTTGTATGACGTTAATTTTCTCCAACCTGCTGCACGGGACCGTTCTCATCTTTTTTTCTCATTAGTTCGAGGTAATGTTGCTCATTCTGTTCCCATTTAAAGCGGGCCGAAAAAAGAACAATAAATACCACAATGCCCACGCCGGCCAGCAGCACCACGATGATCACCGAACTATCGCTATGCAATTCCATATCGGCCTTTTGATACCAGCCGGAAAGAAAATTGACCATGAGGGCCACCACCAGCAGTGCGCCCAGCGGCAAACCGATGGAGATCTTTCTTAAGAACTGTTTCTTTTTCAAGCGCTGCTGCGACCAATAAAGGATAAAGTCTTCGTCCTGTTTTGTCAGCATAGATAAAAATCCCGTCCCGGCTAGCCGGGACGGGATCTGAGGTACCGAGCAGACTCGAACTGCTGTAGGAGCTTTTGCAGAGCTCAGCCTAGCCACTCGGCCACGGTACCCTCGCATTAACGGCTTATGAGCAGAAAATGAAAACAGATCATAATCTATATAATCTGTTTGTTTCGGACCGGTGCGAAAATAGGATAAATTTTTTTAGGAAAAGAGCGACCTTTAGAGCTTAACATTCTATAAATCCACTTAATGCAACGCATTGCAGAATCAGAATTAATCATCAATTCCCGCGGCGCTGTTTATCACCTGGATCTCCGTCCCGAAGAACTGGCCACTAATATCATCACCGTCGGAGACCCCGGCCGTGTAGGTGAAGTCACCCGTTACTTAACAAAACTGGAGGTAAAAAGACAGCACCGCGAATTCGTTTCGCATACAGGTTTTATTGGCGACAAAAGAGTAACGGTAGTTTCCACCGGCATCGGCACCGATAATATCGACATCGTGTTGAATGAACTGGATGCGCTTGTGAATATTGATTTTGAAAGCCGTCAGATCAGGCCCGACATCCGATCGCTGAACATCATCCGTATCGGCACTTCCGGTTCTTTACAGTCAGATGTTCCGGTTGACAGCGCGGTGGCTTCCACCCATGGACTGGGTCTTGATAATCTGTTGAACTATTACCGGCTCGAGCATAATGATCAGGAAAAACAACTGCTGCAGTCATTTGCCACCCACACACAGCTGCACGCCCAGGTGTGCCACCCTTATATCAGCATGGCCTCACCTTCCCTGCTCAAACATTTTGTTGAGGGGTTTCACCAGGGCATAACCGTTACCTGTCCTGGTTTTTATGGTCCGCAGGGCCGGATATTAAGGCTCGGAATAAAAAATCCGCAACTGACCGACCGGCTGACGGAATTCAGTTTCGGACAGCACAGGATCACGAATTTTGAAATGGAAACCTCGGGCATATATGGCCTCGGAAAATTATTGGGGCACCATTGTCTTTCATTGAGTGCCATAGTAGCCAACCGCGTGCGCAAGGAATTTTCAAAAGACAGCAGTGCCGCCGTTGACCGGCTCATCCGGCAGGCCCTTGACATCATCAGTTCATCTTTATGATTATGCAGATCAGATTCAGCAAATACCAGGGAACAGGCAATGATTTTATCATACTGGACAACCGCGATAAGAAGTTCAGCAACCTCACCAGGGAGCAGGTGGCTTTTTTATGCGACCGAAGGTTTGGCATTGGTGCCGACGGGCTTATGCTCCTCAACCTCATCGACGGTTTTGATTTTGAAATGAAATACTTTAATTCGGATGGAAATGAAAGCAGCATGTGCGGCAATGGCGGGCGATGCCTTACGAAATTCGCGAGCGACATCGGGCTTACCCAAACCGAATATAAATTCATCGCGATCGACGGGCAGCACGAGGCCAGCATTGAAACGGACGGAACCGTTTCTTTAAAGATGAACGATGTTGACCAGATGAAATACGATCATGGTAATTTCATTGTGAACACAGGCTCGCCCCATTTCGTTACCCTGACCAATGATGTGCTGGAACTTGACGTGGTGAAAAAAGGACGGGATATACGCAATAGTCCACCGTTTCAGCGCGACGGCATCAACGTAAACTTTGTTGAACAAACTGAAGAAAGGGATAAGATCATTGTGCGCACCTATGAACGGGGCGTGGAGGATGAAACCCTTTCGTGTGGTACAGGTGTTACTGCTGCGGCGCTTGTGTGCTGTCACAACGATAATGGTTTTAACAGAGTGGAAGTAAAAACAAGAGGCGGCTGGCTGAATGTTGAATACGACAAGATCGGTGACCGCTATCAAAATGTGTGGCTCAATGGCCCGGCGGTGAAAGTTTTCGAAGGCACGATAGACCTGGAATCATAAAACAGAATGGGTGATGCTCCGCTT
>DATMHB010000065.1:0-4426 GCA_035555175.1 Flavisolibacter sp.
TACCGATCATGGCTGATGAAACTGTAGGTGATGAACATGATGCCGAACGTTTGATTGCGTTGCAGGCCTGTCCGATGTTCAACATTAAGCTGGGTAAGTCTTCAGGCCTGTACAAAGGGAAAAAGATCGCAGAGCTTGGTGCGGCAGCAGGTATGCACATGCAGGTAGGAGGCTTTATGGAATCAAGATTGGGTATGACGGCGGCAGCGCACCTTGCACTGGCAAATGATCATATTTATCATTGTGATTTTGACACACCACTTATGTATACCGCTGATCCGGTGATTGGTGGCATTCAGTATAAGGCAAATGGTGTTATTGAAGTGTCTGATGTGCCCGGTCTGGGTGCAGTAATCGATGATGCGTGGCTGCGCGACGGAGAAAAAGTGACCATCTGAAAATAAATTTATGCTATCCCTGAATGGAGTACACCATATAGCTATTATTTGTTCTGATTACCAACGATCAAAATCATTTTATACAGATGTGTTGGGCTTCCAGATGGTAAGGGAAGTGTACAGAGCGGAGCGGCAATCATACAAGCTTGATCTGTCTTTAAATGGGCAATACATAATAGAACTATTCTCGTTCCCAGATCCGCCTCAACGCCCATCCAGGCCTGAAGCTACAGGCCTCAGGCACCTTGCATTTGAAGTAAAAGATCTGGATCAAACAGTAGCTGAACTCTTGAAATGGGATATCGAATCAGAACCAATTCGCATAGATGAATTCACCGGCAAGCGCTTTACATTCATCCAGGATCCGGATAAGCTGCCGATAGAGTTTTACGAGGGGGATTGAATATCGAACAAGGAACAAGGAATGTCGAATAATGAAGTGACTTAAATCCTAAGTAACTTTTCGTTTTCCATCAAGCCTTAGGTCAATTGGGGAAATGACGCCGTCGGATTCTCCCTTCTTCTCCTGAGCTCTTCCAGCTGCCTTACCTGTTCGGCGGGATCGGTGGTGAACCGCAGGAAATTTGTACCGACCGTATCCCACACCGCGAGGAGTTGATCTCTGGAAAAACGCAAAAAGCCGTTGTTCCTGTACACATCCGAAAGACGGTCGAGCTCTGATGAGATCAACGGCTTGGAAAAAGGATCGCCCCGGTGCACCATTTGATCCTGACGCGACTGCATGGTGAGTGCCTGGATGGTATCGGTTTCATCGCGGTTAGCGGTTGTGTCGCGCATATTGTACCAGACGGAATCAACCGTAACCAGCTTTCCCGGAATAACGTTGAAATTAATAGTGGTCCGGTATTGATCTCCCTCAATGTTTAAGGTCGTATCCGCGGATATGCTGTCCCGGTAATAGCCCATTGAGTTGAGCAGTGCGCTCATATAGATCCGCGATTTTTCTACATTGAGCGTATCAAACACCGGCGGGTTCTGGATGGTGCGCCAGAAAAGGAATTTTCTCTGCGAGCGTACCCTTACGCTGTCATGAAGCTGTTGTTCGAGCGAAGCTATGAGTTGTTTTTTTTCGTCTGTGCTATACTTACCTTCAACGTTTATATTCGGCATCTGATAAACAAATGGCTTGTTTACCGGGTAATTCCTGATGGTAGTACAGGAATAAAAAAAAAGCATGAATGCTGATGCGGCAAAAGTAAAGATGAAGTGTCTGAGGGTCTTTGCCGCAGGATAAGACATAATTGTTAAAGCCAATCTATGCTAAGTAAAAAGGAAATCAAAGATATTCAAAGTTTAAGCCAGAAAAAATTTAGAGAGGCGTTAAAGTTATTCGTTGCAGAAGGACCGAAGGTAGTCTCCGAATTGATACAGCTCCTGCCCGACCATGTTGTAAAACTGTATGCGGTCAATGACTGGATCCATAGCCACGAAAAGCTGTTGTCGGGGGTACCTGTACTGGAAGTGAGCGGCGTGGAATTGCAAAGAATATCGCAATTGCAAACCGCGAACAGCGTGCTGGCCCTGTTCCGGCAGTTGGAAGGAACCGAACCCGTAGTGGATTCATTTGCCCTTTACCTGGATACCATTCAGGACCCGGGCAATTTCGGCACCATTATACGTGTAGCCGACTGGTTCGCCATCAGGCATATCGTGTGCAGTGAAGGCTGCGCGGATCTTTACAATTCAAAAGTGGTGCAGGCATCCATGGCGAGCATTGCACGGGTGAACGTTTATTACGACTTGCAGGGAACGTGGCTGAAGAAACAGCAGTTGCCGCTGCTAGCAGCCACCCTTAATGGAAAGCCTGTGCATGAATATAAAGGAAATGGCCGCGGCATCCTGATCATTGGCAATGAATCGAAGGGTATCAGCCCCGAGATCATAGAAATGGCAACCGAAAAAATTACCATCCCGCGCAAGGGACATGCTGAATCATTGAATGCTGCCGTTGCCACTGCCATCCTTCTTTCGCATCTCAGCTGAATCGTATTGCCCTGATGGGCTGCACCCTGCGTACAATAAAGGAGGGGATGAGGAGTACGAGGAACGAAACGGTGAGCGTACCGCCCACCACCAGCAGCACCTGCCACCATACGATCTTAACCGAAGCCTTATCCATGTAATAGGCGTCTTCGGGCAGATGAATAAAGCCCGTAGCCTGCTGAAGCCAGAGAAGTGAAAGTGCGAACACGGTTCCGATAAAAATGCCGGCGAGGGTGATGATCAAAGAATGATTGAGAAATATTTTCTGGACCGTCCAATTCGTCGCTCCCAGGGCTTTAAGTATGCCGATCATACGCAATCTTTCCAGCACAAGGATAATGAGACAGGTGATCAGGTTGATAACGGCTATGATGGTCATGATGGTGAGCAGTATTGTTTGATTGGTGTCCTGGATATCGAGCCAGTCGAAAATATTCGGATATACTTCACGCGTGGTTTTGGTTTCCCACAATTGTGGGAACTGATCATTGGCATAGATGGCGTTGCTCACTTCGGCCATTTGATGATAGTCTTTCAAAAAAACTTCATAGCCCCCGATCTCATTTTCTGTCCAGCTATTAAGGCGTCTGATCAATTTCAGATCACCGAGCGCAAACGTCTTGTCGTATTCTTCGATACCGGTTTTATAGATGCCGACAATGGTTAGCCGGTCGGGGCGCATGGTGCCATCGGGCCGGATAAAATAAATGAGCACTCTGTCGTTCAGTTTCAGGTTGATCTGCCTTGCGGTGTATGCTGAAATAACGATCTCCCTGGAATAAGTACTGTCATTGAAACCGATCCACCTGCCTTCTTTAAGAAAAGGACGCATGGGTGAAAAATCGTAGGTTGAATCGAGGCCTTTCACCAGTACCCCTTCCATTTCATCAGTGGTCTTAAGGATGGCATTCTTGGTGGCGAATGGATGAACTGAACGTACCCCGGGCATTTGCCTTACTGTCTTTACCAGATTGTCGTTGGTCTGGATCGGTTCTTCTTCTGCGATAGGCGCCTTCATGGGCTGGCGGTAACCGATGCGGATATGACCCCAGAAGCTGAATACCTTTCCACTGACGGTTTCCTGGAATCCATTGACAAATGAAAGGGTGATGATCATTACGGCCACGCTGATGACGGTTGCGGCAATGGACAGGCGGATGATGAACCTCGAAAAGGATTTCTGCTGGTTAAAAGCGATCCGCCTGGCAATAAACGAGGATAGGTTCACAATAAAAAGTTATAGTCTTTCGCTCCGTAACAAACCAAATGGCCGCGGACTGCGTCTGATAAAGGAATCTTTCGCGGGAAAGGTCCACAATTGACAAAAATACTTCCTGGTGGTTAAATACCTTATTTTTAAATTCATGAACCAGCGCCTGATAATCGGTTTTTTATTCCTGGTGTTTTGTGCTACCGCCTATGCGCAGGGAGAGGTGAGGAATGAAAATATCAAATCCATTAAACTCTTCCGGCAGGGCGACCAGACCTCCTTTCCTGCGATCTCGCTTGGACTTTCTGATGTGCTGGAGTTGCATTTTGACGACCTGGACAACCGTCCTAAAAATTACTATTATACGTTCCAGTTATGCAATGCCGATTGGACGCCCAGCATGCTGCATCCTTTCGAATACATCAAGGGTTTCCAGAATGCACGGATCACTAATTACAGGCATTCATCTCTTTCCACGATACAGTATGTACATTACCAGGCGCAGCTTCCCGATCGCAACTGTTATCCGAGCAAGTCGGGTAATTACCTGCTGAAAGTATATCTGGACAATGACACTTCACAGCTTGCATTTTCAAAACGCATGGTGGTCACCGACCAGAAGGTGGGCGTATCGGTGGAAGTGCAGCAGCCGTATAATGCGTCGCTGTTCAGAACCGGACAGAAATTGCGCATCACAGTTCAAACAGACAGCCGCGTACAGGTGATGAGCCCCGGCGATATCAAAGTGGCCATCCTTCAAAACGATAACTGGAAAACATCTTCTTTTATCGACCGGCCTACGATCTACAGGGGT
>DATMHB010000066.1:0-5615 GCA_035555175.1 Flavisolibacter sp.
TCGGTAACGACCATCTTGATCTTCAGACTATCGGGGAAGCCGACCTCGCTCACGTTCTTGAAACCGATCTTAAAGTCTACAGGCTCACCCACGTCAAAGGTATCCTTCGTCATGCTGAAATAAAGATTCGGAGCGATCGCACCCTCAGGAGCCGGATCATAGGTAACCGTCCAATTGCTCAGCTGATAAGGCGTATTGTTGACAGGGTCCGAGTTGTGCATATACATTTTCATGTAACGATACTGGCCGGCATCGATCGAAGAAAGGTCCATGGTTTGTTGCGATAGGTTGATGCCTCTGACGAGCGTATCCGGATTTCCATTGTTATTAATTCCGATCAGGTCGATCCTCGGATTATCGCCAGGCACTGCATCCATAGATCTCCCTTTCCATGTCAGCGTCTTCCAGCTTTTCGCAGGACCGAAGAGAGGAGAAGTGATGTGTCCGATAGTATCAGGCACGGCACAATCCGCAGACAACGTCACATTATCGAAAGTTCCCTGGGTAACGATCCATTTCGGTGTAAATGACGGATCATTCTTTTTATAGATCAGAACAAATTGCCTTGGCTTGTAAAATGAATCGATACCGGCGAAGCCCGCATTTTTCAGATATTCATAGAGGCTTTCTCCGGGTCCGTTAATGGCCTCATCCGCCTTCCAGTCCGGAGCATAACGGATCAAGCTTGCGTAAGAAGGGAATGCGACAGGATCCAGCAGGAAGCTTCTTACTACCACATACGATCCATCGGGAATGGTATTCTTCATAAAATCCATAGCCCTCTTTCTGCTGGACGCCGAATCCCAGCGATACTCAAAATTATTTGCCCTTGTGTTGCGGCAATCGTTGGCGGCACTTCCGTACAAACCATGTCCAACCGCTCCAAGATTATCCAATGTGGTATTGATCCATGGCTGGAACGTGGTTTGGTCAAATACATTGAACACCACAGACTGGAAGTAACATGTATTGCGTATGGGAGCGGATCCGTTAATCGCCACGGACAAACCGGCTTCCTGTCCGGTACTGGTAACCCACGATCCTTCCCTCACGAAAAGATTCTGGAAGCGGGTTCCGTATTTCCATGTTCTCGATGCAGAATCGAGCGTAATTCCATTGCTGGCCGACTTGAGGTGCTGGAAGAAATGCGCCTGGCTGAAGCCTGGTGCGCTGTTAGCGAGGTACACAAATGATGCACCGTTCCATACGGGCGAGCCTGTTGTGACTACCGGCGCTACCCTCCAAAAATATACGGTGCTGTCGGTGAAATTCATGCCCGGGTCAAATTCCATTACACCCCCTGCGCTGGAGATGGTTCTGGTAACCTTGGCAGCTGAATTGAAGAACTCCGTGGTGTCCACTTCCAGCATGTATTGTTTGTTCTTTGCAAAAGGATTGGCAGTGGAAGCGATCATTTTAATATTCTGGTGATTGACGATACCAAAATTGTACGGGAACACCGGTCTTGCTTCGTCTTCATAAATGAATACATCCTTTGTTATGGAGTTGTTGTTCTCATATAATTCGGGAACGTCATTGTCAGGGTCAATGGTAACGGTGATCCGGTTCAAACCTTTGTCATTCGTGGGGTTGATCGGTATTGCTATTGAAATGGAGTCAACGTATCTGATCCCCGGAATGGTTTTGCGTTCAACTTCGACAACCGATTTATCGGGGAACTCCCTTTTCACCTGTACTACGATGGGAACATTGGGTGCCCTTCCGATATTGTACAGCTTCGCATCTATCTTAAAAGAAGGATCAGCCACCGAAACAAATCCGGGAATGATCCTGAGGTTCTGATCTTCGATCACATAATCAGGTTTGGGAAGCGGATTCAACCGGATGGCAGGGTCGCCATTCAATTCCGATTCTTCCGTGTTGCAGCGTGCATAAAAATCCTCTTGCGTTGTGAAAGCAAATACATCTTCGGCCGTAGCTTTCATAATTTCACCCATCGTCTTACCGTAGCTCTTCGATGCTATTTCCTGGTAAGCGCGCGTGGCCCATATGTCGAGGTAGTGTACGATCCCAAAATGCGTGCTGGCTACGAAGCCGATAGTGCCCCGATCGGGAGAGAGAACATATTTTTCAGAAAGCGTTTCCTTGGTCTGAAGCCGCACGGGACTATACCTGAAAAAATCACCCGCGTTACATCCCAAACCAATGAACATAGGATACTTACTGAAGTTGTTATAGTTCTCAGGATTATCGAGGTTGAACTCCAGCGTACTGGTTGAAGAGTGTCCGAAATACGTGATCAGGCTGATGCCGTCTGCAAAGAGGTTCTGCAACCTTGCACTGTTCACCTGCTCCACGTAATCACTGGTGCTCTTGCTAAAGGTTTCAACATCGGCACCAAATAAAGTATCGCGGATCGTTTGTTCATATGAGGTCATGTTCTCCTTCAACTGGGCATCTAATACAACGTCGCTCGCTCCAATGATGTGAACAACATTTTTCATCCAGCCTTTGTCTTTAAAAGAAGGGGAAGAAGTTGCCTGTTGCGCTTCAAAATCCTTTACCTTTTTCAGGTAGATCGCCAGCTCGTCCGCATTGATCACCGACAGACGTCCGATCGGCACTTCCGGAAGCGAACTTCCCGGTTCAGCAGTGAGCAATACGTCAGACGCCGGCCATCCGAATGTTGGCACCAGATTCAACTGATCAACGTCCGGATTGGACTCCGCCGTAATCTGGTAAGGATAAGTCAGTCCCCTTCCTACAATGAAAATCTGCTTTGGAAAAACAGAATAATTCTTTTTGGCATACCTGATAAAATTTCTCAGACCGGCGGGATTTTTTTTGATCCCGAAGCCGTACTGGTCAATGAGTTCATCAACAAGGTATACTTTGGCATTATACGCGCCCCCGGCGGCTGAGCTCCGGTAGATCTTGTATTCATTGACCGGGTTCGTTCCATTGGCACCGGCAAATAAGACGGGGCTGGTGATGATCATATAATCACCCTGCATTGCGGGCTTTGAATAGTCAACAAAATTGCGCACCTGCATCGCCGCGATATTTGTAACATTCGTGGCCTCTTCGCTCGCAAGCACCAGATCGCGCGCTGTTGCCGAAGGCGGCAGCACAAATTTCACGTCGGGCGCAGCTGAAAGATCTGCAACATAACGTTTCTTATTCGTGAGATCGTAAAGCACAGGAACAGAAGTGCCGTATGAAAAATTTGCGATCTGCAGGAAATTTCCTGTTGCAGATGCGGTGAGCCTGAATTGAAAATTAGTTTGTCCGCCGAAATTGAATTTACGCGGATAGGTGATCTCAAAATTGTGGACAACGATGCGGTCGTTCTGACAACCTACCGGCAATGGAAGACAGCCGATCTTCGGAATATCGATCACCGTTACCGTATCAGACACTGAATTCAATGTATTGAGAGAAAAATTGGTGGAGTCCACGTTGAAGTTGAAGAAATCCATTGGCATGCCCAGCACGGAATCCGAATTAATCGTGGCCTTGTACCTGCGTTCATTGATGGCATTTCCCGCCGCGGCAATTTTGAACTTTGGAGCAGGACCGCCGGGAAAAACATAAAGGTCCTTAAAAACATAAATCAGCTTGTCGAACTGAAGTCCTGCCGACGTTGCACTGGAATAAATATCGTGCGAGGACCACCCTTCTGCTTTGTCGTAAGACGAAGAATATAAATATTCACCCACGTTCACTGCATAGCCGCCATGAAGTTTTTCGCTGTAATAGTTTCCTGCTGTGTATATGAAATAGGGTTCAACCGGAAGCGAATTGCCTGCCACGTTATTCGGGCTTGCCTGGAAACGGAGGTTTTGAGCAACATTGCTATTGACGGTCAGAAAATAAGTTGAAGTATCTGTTTCAAGACTCCATTTGTCGTTGATCTGGTAAGAAGGATCGCGGTACAACTCGCGGTCGGGTTTTCCATCATTCATCATTCCCCAGAACTCGATATAATCGGCAGATGACAAGGGACCTGTGGCGATGGTAGTGTAAATGGGAACCTGCACGCCGTTGCGCCAAAGTTGAAAATATTCGGCGGGCGTGGTTCCAAGCCCTGCCGTGTTGAGCAGGGATTGGGAGATCCTGTGTACGCCGGTCTTCCCGACTTTAAATTTATAATACGTTTTGGAGTAGTCAATCCATTCGTTATTGTACACCTGCGCTCTGGCTGCGAAGCCCCAGGTAATCAATAAGCAAAATAGAATCTTTTTCATGGACAAGTTTTTAGGTATCGGATTATTTTTTCTTCTTGTTCTTATCGTTCGTTAGATCAAACTGTAATGAAAATACATGGGTGAACAAAGGATTCGACTGGTTTGCGAGGTTGGTCAGTGCATAATCGATCCTCACATTTTGTATCCGGAAGCCCGCCCCAGCACTTGGCTGATAGATCCATACCTTTTTCTGGTTGGTGCTATCACCGTCGTCTATCGTTCTTTGAAAATTCTTTACGCCTGCCCTCACAAAGAACACGTCGTTGATCCTGAGCTCCACTCCAACTTTGGGATCAACACTTACAGGGTTTGAGCTGATGACCGTATTTCTTTTTCCGTCGAATGTAACATCTACATTGGCTTCAGCCATCAGGCTTGCTTTTTTCGAAAGCGTGAAATCCCTGGCCACCCCTGCCACAAGACTTGGCGCAGTGAGCTCGGATGATTTAACGGGGATCTCGTTATTCGTCAGATACAACACTTCCTTTTCCCTGTCCGTGAACGAAAATGACCAGGCATTGAACGTAGTGGTAAAGTCGCGCCCTACGACACCGAAGCGCCATTGATTGCTTTGGATCTGCAATCCCCCATCAAGGCCAAAGCCCCAGGCCTTTGCAAACTTGCCTACACTATGGTGGATGATCTTGGCATTGACACCAAATTGTACATTCTTATTGGTTGATTCTTTTAATTTCTGCGCCAAAGAAAAAATGAACGCATAATCGGCTGCACTGAAATCGGTAACGTTATCATAGTTGATGGACCCGTCAGGTTCTACAAGAAAAAGTGTATTGGCAATCTGGTCTACTGCAAACCGCAAACCGGTAATACCAATGGTCCTTTTATTGCCTGCCACCGGGATGGCAAGGTTCACAAAATCGTACTTACCTATTCCTGCGAAATATTCAGCATGCATCAGGTTGGCATTCGCGTAGTCGTGTACACCGGTCAGGCCCGCTGGATTCCAGTAACCTGCGGTGCCATCATCTACTGAAGCCACCTGGGCGCTGCCCATTGCTAGTCCTCTGGCACCCGCGCCGATATTCAGGAATTCATTTGAGTATTTTCGGAATTGAGCGGAAGCAGTTTGTATAATGGAGAAGAAGGCCAGAATAAGAGCTGGGATGATTTTCATTTCGACAATTTTCGGATAAGCAATGGATTTAAAAGACGTCTTTTCATAAGTTTTGGATGCGTCTACAAATGTATAGCTTTCATTCTCAAATTCATAACGTCCTTAATATAAAATGAGCCTTGAAAACGAAAGACTTAGGTGAAAATTGTTCCGGCCTGGCTTACATTTGCCGCCTAAAGGCTCTCAAATGAATCTGATCGAAGAATTACGATGGCGCGGATTGATACAGGACATCATGCCAGGTACCGAAGAACAACTGTCAAAAGAGCTGA
>DATMHB010000067.1:0-8795 GCA_035555175.1 Flavisolibacter sp.
ATCGTACACAGTATTGATACAAGCTGATGATATATTGTTGGAGAATCTAACCGTCGAAAATTCGTGCGGCAGAGTGGGGCAGGGTGTAGCACTGCACGTTGAAGGCGACAGAGCCGTTATCAGGAATTGCCGCCTTCTGGGTAATCAGGACACGCTTTATACGGCAACAGAGGCGAGCCGTCAGTATTATAAGGATTGTTACATTGAAGGAACAACCGATTTTATTTTTGGGGAAGCAACCTGCGTATTCCAAAACTGCACGATCAGGAATCTAACGAACTCTTATATCACGGCAGCCTCCACGACGCCAAAACAAAAATTCGGTTATGTATTTCTTAATTGCAGGCTGATTGCCGATACAGCCGCAACAAAATGTTACCTGGGCAGGCCGTGGCGACCCCACGCCAAAGTTGTATTTCTCAACACGGAGATGGGCAGCCATATTTTACCTGTGGGATGGAACAATTGGGGGAACCCTGAAAACGAAAAGACAGCTTTTTACGCCGAGTATAAAAGCGTTGGTGCCGGTGCGCATCCGTCTGCCCGGGCAAAATGGTCAAGGCAACTTTCTGATAAAGAAGCAAGGCAATATACGTTGCAGAATATTTTTAAGGGTCACGACGACTGGAATGTAATGGACACGGACCAATTGCTGTCGCGATAGAGAATGTATCTTTTGTCGCGCTGACAAGCGAACGTTGGGCGCTGAAAATCGAGGCCGTGTAATCTGGATTCTATTTTTTGAGAAAATCGAGAAGATCATCAATTGACTTCAGCTATCTGATCCCGAATAAATTCAAAAAAGCCCCGCCTTGCTGTTGACCTTGGGCTAAGTTTAAATTTAATAAGCAAACGAAATTCTCCATTTGAAATTTGAAGCAAATAAGAGAATCCAGGCAAAATGTTTATCTGCCTTGAGCCTAGTGTGCCTGTACGGCGCCTAGGGCCGCATACTAGAGGTTTTATGAATCATCAGTTTATAAAAGAACTGTGTCGAAGCTATGTCTGCGTTCTCTCTTCTAAAAAAGAATGCTTTTAGCAGTTGAACGATTTTGTCGAGTCATTTTTTCGATATAGTCGCCAAAAGCAAGCAATCGCATTTTATAATGTCACTATATGACGGCGTGGCCTAAATTATTTTTTTAGGCATTAGGTATAAAAGTTGTGGCGCTCGTCTTTTACTGAAGGTATTATGTAATCGTGCCTTTTGATGCGAAACCAATACGCCTAACAGAGACCCTATTGTATGGAAGTTAATCGAAACAGAGTAGAATTTTTGCTGGAGAAGTTTTCGGCAAATGACTTGAGCGAAGCAGAGTTTAATGAGTTGTGCGAACTGATCAATGAGAACGAAAATGAACCGGCCATTAAGGCAAAGGTCCATAAGGACCTCGAAAACGCTGCTTTTGCTTCTTTGGATCAAACGGTAATGGACAGAATGCTTGAAAAGGTACTTTCCCAGGGGGAAAGGCCGGTAAAGCGGATGTTTAACTGGAAGCGCTTTGCGTCTGCGGCTGCAATAATTATCATTTTGGGAATTGGTTCATACCTGGCCGTCTTCAAAACAAATGAACGGTCCCAGATAGCAAGGTCGCCAGTGCCAGCACAAAAAGACGTGGCACCTGGTAAAGATGGAGCTATACTTACGTTAGCAGATGGAAGCCAAATTGTCTTGGATAATGAAGCTAACGGAAAAATCACTGATGCCGCGGTTAAGCATGGAAATGTTCTCAGCTATGAAAATGCCAGTACTGCAGAGGTTGTTTATAACACAATGAGCACACCAAAAGGAAGGGAATATTCGCTGGTTTTGCCAGATGGCTCTAAAGTATGGTTGAATGCTGCCAGTTCCATCCGTTTCCCGACTGCATTCCCAGGTGTTGATAGAACAGTGGAAGTTACCGGGGAAGCATATTTTGAAGTGGTACATGACGCAGCAAAGCCTTTTCATGTAAGTGTCAATGACATGGATGTTCAAGTTCTGGGTACACATTTTAATATTAATGCTTACGATGATGAATCGGATCTAAAGACAACGCTGGTCGAAGGAAGTGTATTGGTGACATCAAAAAGCCTCAAGAGGGCAGCCGTGCTGAAGCCCGGACAACAATCAGTGCTGGATGACAATGAACTGCAGGTGAACAAGAATGTTGACACAGATGAAATAACAGCGTGGAAAAACGGTCAGTTCGTTTTTAACAGCGCCAGGTTAGACGTGATCATGAGACAGATAGCCCGGTGGTATGATGTAGAAATAGAGTATAAAGGGCAGATACCGCAAGAGGGATTCACCGGGATCGTGAGTAGGAAAAGCAACCTTTCGGAGGTTTTGAACATTGTAAAACAGGCGGGTGTGAAGTTTGAAATGCACGGGAAGAAAATTACGGTAACACCATAAATTCTCTGGTTGATCCAATCTACTTACAGGGAAGTGTTGGAGCCACTTCCCTGTAAGTAGATTGGATTAACCAATTACACAATTCTTTCAGGACTGCTAATAATTAACCCAAACACAACAAAGTTATGCGATTGAGGGCTCTTTGTAAAGCCTTGTCATTGCGACGAGTCTTAAACATTCAAACACTGCTCGTTATGAAATTCACAGCGATCTTTTTGCTTGTCGCTTGTTTACAAGTAAGTGCTAGCGGATTCGGACAAAAAGTGACCATCTCCGAAAAGCATGCTTCTTTGCAAAAAATCTTTAAGGAAATCAACAAACAGACCGGTTTCCAGTTCCTCTTTAATGATAAACTAATTAAGTCTGTCGGTAAGATTGATATCAAAGTAGCCAATGCATCGGTTCAAGAAGTTTTAACCGAATGTCTAAAAGGGCAGCCGCTTACATTTACTATTACTGGAAATGCTATAGCAATCAAGCCAAAAGAACCAGAAGTACAAAAAGCGGAAAACAGTAAAGTAGTAAACTCCATTGATATAAGCGGAATAGTAAAGGACGAAAGGGGAGAGCCTATTCAATCCGTATCCGTTGTAGTTCCAGGAACTCCCTTAGGTGGCATGACCAACGAAAAAGGAGCGTATTCCATTAGAGGAGTTCCTGAAAATGCTTCCCTGGTATTTTCATACATAGGTTACCAATCACAGACATTGCCTATAAATGGCAGAAATGTGATCAATGTTACTTTGAAAGTGCAATTGAGCCAGTTAGATGAGACGGTAATAATTGGTTATGGTACTACTACCCGCCGCAAAAGCACGGGTTCTGTCAGCTCAATAACGGCGGATGTTATCAGTAAGCAGCCCGTCTCAAACCCTTTAGCCAGTTTACCGGGACACTTACCGGGTGTGTTGGTGGCGCAGAACAATGGTCTTCCTGGCAGTGCTGTTCAAATCCAAATTCGCGGACAGAATTCATTATCACAAGGCGGTATTCCTTTGTTTGTGATAGACGGCGTTCCATTCACCAATTTTAATGGCGGCATACCTGCCAATGATAACCTGAACGCCTTCGGAGTTTCTGGTGCCAATGCTGGAATTAGCCCTTTTGGTTTAATCAACCCGGCAGACATTGAGCGGATAGATGTACTGAAAGATGCAGACGCCACCTCCATTTACGGATCACGCGGAGCAAACGGGGTAGTTTTAATTACGACGAAAAAAGGAAGAACAGGAAAAACAAAGCTGGACGTGAACATGTATACCGGAACAGCGAGAGTGAGTCATTTTATCCCGGTGTTGAATCTGCAACAGTATTTGCAGTTGCGCCGCGAAGCGTTTGCTAACGACGGTGTAACACCCAATACTTCTACGGCTCCTGACCTGTTAGTTTGGGATACAACCAAGGCAACCGATTTTCAAAAAATGTTTCTCGGTGGCACAGGCCACTCATCTGATATTCAAGCAACTTTATCAGGGGGAACGGAAACAACAAGATTTCTTTTTAATTCTGCTTATCACCGTGAGACAACTATCTTTCCAACCGACGATGCAGACCGCCGGTTTTCAGGACGGTTGAACGTAGAGCACAATTCTGTTGATAGAAAATTCAACGCTTTCTTCAACGTGAATTACGCATACGACAACACCAACTTAAACAGCAGCGACCTTGGCTCTGTTTACAACCTGCCGCCCGACTTACCGCTCACAGATCCGGCCACCGGGAAGTTGTTTTTTGCCACCGGCTTTACCAATCCCTTGTCCACCTTATTAAATAAATATTACGGTACTA
Organism: Flavisolibacter sp.; assembly: GCA_035555175.1. GTDB lineage: Bacteria > Bacteroidota > Bacteroidia > Chitinophagales > Chitinophagaceae > Flavisolibacter. The sequence goes on from DATMHB010000067.1 coordinate 4,187, forward strand.
CAACCAACTTTATTAGCAATACCAACCTACGATATACCGTTCTTCCCGGCTTGAATGTCAAATTAAATCTCGGCTATACCGCAAGTGATCTGAGCAACCGTACTGCTAATCCGGCTTCGGCGGCCAATCCTGCCAATAATCCTACCAGTTCGGCGCGTTTTTCTTATAATAAGGCATCCAATTACATTGTCGAACCAACAGCCGAATACAATTTTAAGATCAGTCACGGAAGGCTAACAGCATTGGCAGGCGCAAGCTGGCAACACAATACATCAAACAGCAAATTATTCAGTGGCACCAATTATAGTAGCGAAGCTTTATTAGGTTCATTAACTGCAGCGGGAACAGTAACCGTTAGTTACGACAACATTGTTGAATACAAATACGCAGCAGGTTTTGGCAGATTGAACTACGACTGGAAGGGCAAGTATATCGTCAATGCCAATTTCAGAAGAGATGGTTCCTCACGTTTCGGACCAAACAATCGCTTTGGTAACTTTGGTTCTGTTGGTGCTGCATGGGTATTTAGCGAAGAAAATTTTATTCGAAATAACCTGAGCTTTTTAAGCTTTGGAAAATTAAGAGGCAGTTATGGTACAACCGGCAACGACCAAATCACCAACTATAATTACCTTGCTTTATACAATTCCACGACGGCCTACTTGGGTAATGCAGCCATTGTAAACGTTGTTTTGGCGAATCCGGACGTACAATGGGAGACAACAAAAAAATTGGAGTTTGCACTTGAGGTCGGTTTGTTTAAAGACAGAATTTATTTGACTACTAATTACTATCGCAACCGTTCCAGCAATCAGCTAACCTATCTTTCTTATCCTACCCAGTCCGGTACCAATGCATTGTTAGTAAACCTTCCGGCTTTGATTCAAAATACCGGCGTAGAGGTGGATCTATCCTCAACTAATTTGAAAGGGAAAGATTTTAAATGGACGACTAACTTCAACATCACTCTTCCTAAAAACAAACTGGTTGATTTTCCAGGCTTGGCAAATACATTTTCCGCCAGCTCTTACATCATCGGTCTGCCGTTGAGCTTTACACGACTTTATCACTATACCGGTGTTGACCCTCAAACAGGCAAGGCAACTTACGAGGATATTGACAAGAACGGCAGCATCACCACCAATGATCGTTACATCGGCCACATAGGAACGCCGTATTACGGTGGATTGAGCAATAGCTTTACATACAAGAATCTGCAATTAGACCTGTTCTTTCAGTATTATCATCGCTTTGGCACCAACAATATCATCTCGACAAGGCCTGGCGCTTTGACCAATCAAAATACATCGGTGTTGGATCGCTGGCGTAAAACAGGTGATGTTGCCTTCTTCCCGGGTGCCTCGGCTACAGCGGGTTCACCTATCGCTACTTCATACACGCAGTTCAGTCAGTCCGATGCTTTATATGGTGATGCATCGTTTATCAAGTTCCGTTCGGCAAACCTTTCCTATATACTGCCGGCAAACTGGATCGGTCATCTCAAAATGACTAATGGCCGCTTGTTTGTTGAAGGACAGAATCTATTCATCTGGGCTAAAAACAAGAACATTTTTGATACAGAAACGCAAGTTTCGGGTGGTCCCTCCGGTTTGGGTACAGGGACGATCGGTCAGTTAACACCGCCCTTGCGTACTATTGTTTTTGGCATTAATTGTTCGTTCTAAAAAAGCAAAAATGAAAGCAATTCGCATAAATTATAAGCAAGCAGGTGTGGCTTTGTTATTGGTCGCAGTTCTTTCGTCCTGTAAAAAATTCGTTGAATTGGGCCCGCCGCCAACACAAACGGTTCAGGAAGATGTGTTTAAAACCGATGCTACAGCTACAAGCGCGATCCTCGGTTTGTATAGTGGTCAACCTTACGGCAGCCTTTACATCCCATTAAGCGGTTACACAGGCATGTCTGCCGATGATATTAAATACAGTACGTCGGATCCAACACTGGATGAGTTTAAAAACAACGCCATTTCTATCACTAACAACGCTAATGCCAACATTTGGTATTATGCATTTATGGAGATCAAAAATGCAAATTATGCCATTAGTGGATTAAGCCGGTCAACAACGCTTACGCCAGCCGTAAAAGACCAATTGACTGGCGAAGCGAAATTTCACCGGGCCTTAATGTTTTTCTATTTGGTTAATCTCTATGGTGATGTGCCCATGCCATTAACGGACGATGCCATTGCCGCCGCTGCCTTGCCCCGCACACCTTCTGCACAGGTTTGGACACAGATCATTGCCGATTTAACTGATGCGCAAAATTTGTTGCCTACTGCTTACCAGGGAACATTCAGGGCAAGAGTAAACAAGTCGGCAGCAACAACTTTATTGGCAAGGGTGTATTTGTACACGAAGGACTATGCAAAAGCTGAAGCAGAGGCTACAAAAGTAATAAGTTCCGGAACTTATGGTTTGCAGCCACCCGCGAATGCTTTCATTAACACAAGCAACGAGATCATCTGGCAGATTGCCAACACAACAGGCGTGTCAACTTTTGGTGCAAATTTTTTGGCAGCAGCAGGTTCCATACCAACATATACGATGTATGATACATTGTATCGATCGTTTGAGGCGAATGATCTGCGGAAAGCAAATTGGACCGGAACAACAACCGTAGGTACAACAACCTATTATTTTGTCAATAAGTACAAAGTAAGGACCGGTACGGGTAACGAGTACAATGTCGTATTACGATATGCCGAACTCTTTTTGATAAGGGCTGAAGCAAGAGCGCAACAGAATAATCTTAGTGGTGCCAAAGCCGACCTCGATGTCATTCGGGCAAGAGCTGGCTTAAGCGGCGTTAGTTCGACGCTTACCCAAGCAGAAATGTTATTAGCTATTGAGCAGGAGCGAAAAGTTGAATTGTTTGGGGAGTGGGGCCATCGCTGGCTTGACCTAAAACGCACAAGCCGGGCTGATGCGGTTATTGGCGGAGAAAAGCCTGCTACCTGGCAATCAACCGATGCCCTTTATCCGGTCCCTGAACAACAGCGGCAGTTAAATGTAAAACTCTCACAAAATCCGGGTTACTAAAAATCATTATCGTCTGAATCGGTTAAATCATCACAATGAAAGTACAAGTCAAAACAGTTTTAGCCATTTTCATACTTCTGTTCTTTAAAGATGGCTTCTCGCAAACAAGCAAAATTTCGGAAGATTCAACAAGAAAATATTTTGCCCGTCTTGCCGCATCTACTAATGATGCAGATAAGGCTTTACTCGAAACACAGCTGTATCAACTTTTGAAGGGCAATAATGAACAAGACTGGTTAACAGCTCAGCGGTTCTTTTACCAGTTGAAAAAACAAAAAACCGCTGATTCGATCATTGCTGCGTGTAGAATACAGTTTCCATCGGGGCAGGTGGTGCGGGGAGATGAAACAAAAGCTATTTATGATGAGAAAGATCCTCTAAAAAAAGAGGCTATGTACAAAGCGTGGATCAGGAAGTTTCCGCCGCAGAAATTTGGTGCCGACCACATTCAGTATGATTATGTGCGCAATTCAGTGTCTACAGCTTATGCAGAAGCCGACAACGTAAAAAAGGCGATCGAATATGCGAATATGATAGAAACAGGTCCGTGGAAAGGTGAAGGATGGGCAGCAGCAGCCCAGGTGCTGAAGAAAAAAGGACATTTGAAAGAAGCTGCTGCTTTATACGAAAAAGCCAGAGCTAATTCGTACAAATACATGACAACAAACAAAAATGATTACGGTGCTGCCTTTGCCGCTATGGGTTATCGATACTATGCCGCACCATTGGCTGAAATTTATGTAGAGCAGAAGAGATATGCAGAGGCTTTGCCCCTTGTAAAGGCTGCTCATGATAGTTTAAAAGCTGTGAATGGTTCTGTTAATGCTTCATATGCGAAAGTCTTAATGGCAATGGGCAGCGACCAGCAAGCCTTCGACATTATTGATGAAGCGGTAAAAGCAGGCCAGGCCAATCAATCCATGAAAGATGATTTAAAGAAACTTTATGCAAAGGTCAAGGGAACTAACGCTGGTTTTGATGAATACATGGTTGATGTGAACAAGCAACTGGCAGTAAAAATCAGAGCTGATCTGGCAAAGCAAATCATGAACCTTCCTGCAACAAATTTTACATTGAAAGATGTGGATGGCAACATCGTTTCGTTGGCCGATTTAAGAGGAAAAACGGTGGTGCTTGATTTTTGGGCAACCTGGTGCGGGCCCTGCAAAGCTTCGTTCCCTGCAATGAAAATGGCCGTGCAGAAATTCAAGAACGATCCGAATGTGAAGTTTCTTTTTATTCATACCTGGGAGCGACAAGAACATGCAACCGATAGTGCAAAGGCCTATGTAACAAGAAACAATTATCCTTTCCAGGTGTTGATGGATTTAAAAAATGCAGAAGGCGTCAACCCTGTGGTATCCAGCTACAAAGTGGAAGGTATTCCTACCAAATTTGTAATTGACGGAAAAGGAAATATCCGTTTCCGGTTCACCGGTTTTGCGGGCGGTGAAGATGCAGCGGTAGAAGAAGTTTCAGCCATGATTGAACTTGCAAAAAAATAACTATGAAGAGGATTTTATTAGTCGCCGTATTCGTTTTTATCTTTTAT